>CALVZO010000012.1 GCA_944372545.1 uncultured Bacilli bacterium
TTACAACCCATAGGGCCTTCATCACTCACGCGGCATTGCTCGTTCAGGGTTTCCCCCATTGACGAATATTCCTAACTGCTGTCTCCCGTAGGAGTCTGGGCCGTGTCTCAGTCCCAGTGTGGCCGATTGACCTCTCAGTTCGGCTACGCATCGTCGCCTTGGTAGGCCATTACCCCACCAACTAGCTAATACGCCGCAGGCCCATCTTTAAGCGATGCTTGAAGGCATCTTTACTCCGTAGAGCACATTCGGTATTAGCAATCGTTTCCAACTGTTATCCCCAACTTAAAGGCAGGTAACCCACGTGTTACTCACCCGTTTGCCACTAGATGGAGAATCCAAATCGTACAAAATCCGATTCTTGTGCAAGCACGCAAATTTTCAATTGTATTCATTGGGCCATCTCGTTCGACTTGCATGTCTTAGGCATGCCGCTAGCGTTCATCCTGAGCCAGGATCAAACTCTCAATAAAAAAGATTATTTTTTAATCTATTATTTTCGTTTAATCTAAGCTACTCAAAATTGACTTTTTACTTAGTTTTCAAAGATCATTCGCACTCTTTTTCGATGTGCACTAGTAATATATCAAATCAAAAAACAAAAGTCAACAAAAAACTTCGTTTTTTTTCACATTTTTTTCATTTTTTTAAAAAAACACTATTTTTTTGAATATTACAGTATTATTTTATGCAAAATATTGAATAATTTTGCTTATTTTTCGCTTAATTTAATAAACTTCTCGTAATACTCTGATAATATTTTTACATTAAATGGACCTTTATTACCATTTTTTAATATTATTAATTTTTTTAATTCCTCATTAACGATTAAATCTATATCACTAGAATATCGCATTATTTTTTTATGAAATTTATATTCGTTCTTATCAAGCACCTTATGTGACCCATCAGGAAATACTCGCAAATCTAAATCATAATCTATATACTTTATAACGTTGTCATCGATTACATAGGGTGATGCAATATTACAGTAATAAAATAAACCATATTTTTTAAATTGGGCTATGACATTGAACCAACTATCTTTAAAGAAAAATAAAATCGCTGGTTCTTTTGTCCTGTGACTCTTACCATCATAATCAAATAATTTTGCATGATAATTAGCGCACACCAACATTTCCTTTGTTTCATCTAAAACAATAGTATTCTTAGAAATGCTATTTAATTTTCCATTATGTTTATAACAATGAATTTGTATTTTATCACCAATATTAAAGTTCATTTTGACCTCACATAAAAATTATAACATCTCTTGCTTTTTTTCGGCAATAAAAAAGCGAGATATAATCTCAACTTAATAATTCAATTGCTTTTTCTATTTGAGTATCATAGTAATTCCCTGCTTGATATGCTACAACATAATCTGGTGCTAAACCTACACCATCAATACAATTTCCACTTGGAGTTAACCATTTTGCCGATGTATATTTTACTGAATCGCCACTATTTAAAGAAACTATTTGTTGGACAACGCCTTTTCCATAACTTTTAATACCAACAAGTGTTGCCCCATAACTTTCTTTTAAGGCTGCGGCTAAAATTTCTGCCGCAGAAGCAGTTTGACTATTAATTAAAACCACAATATTATATTCTCTTTTCTCTCTTGTCGTATCTTTATATGTATATTCATCATTTGTAGTTTCTAAAGAATATATAACTTTCCCATTTTCTAAAAATAAAGAAGCAGTTTTTTCGGCTGAAGATAAATATCCTCCCACATTGTTACGTACATCAATTATTAATGATGTTATTCCTCTTCCTTCTAAATAATCTAATGCTCCACTTACTTGTTCATCTAAATTTTCAGAAAATGCATCTATTTTTAAATATCCTATTGTTGTATTATCTAATACTTGATAAGTAATTGTAGCGGATAATAAATCGGTTTTTTCTACTTCAAAAGATAAAACTTCATCATTTCTATTTATAACTAAACTAATTTTATCACTATTATTTTTAGTAATAATATTCTTTATTTCTTCACTACTTAATCCTTCCACAAATTCCCCATCAATACTAGTAATCAAATCGCCAACTTTCAAACCAGCGCTCTCTGCAGGAGAATTTTTACTAACTACGATTATCTTATTATTTTCAATTGTAATACCGATACCATTATAAGTACCTGACAACTCATTCATAATTTCATTATATTCTTGCTCATCTAAATAAGTTGTATATTTATCTCCTAAAAAGTTTAACATTCCTTCTTCGGCAGCATTTAACATACCTTCTTTATCTATTTCATCATAATACTTGGTTACTAATGTGTTATAAACCTCAATAAATTCTAATAGATCGGTATCATTTGTTAAATCTTTCATATTACTTGCCATAATAGTAGATGAATTATTAAGCATAATAACACCTGTTGCAATACTAGATATTATCGCTGTTATAATAATTATAATAATTGTACTAAACAAACCAAATCCTCTTGTTCTTTTCATACGCCACATCCTAATCATAATTTTAACACGACTGCAAAAAAAAGAAAAGAATTTAATAAATTAAAAAAGTAGAGTTTACTTTTACTCTACTCTTCAGTAACTATCTTTAACAAATCTTTAATTTCTTCAAAATCTTCTATATAACTTTTAATTTCTCCATTTTTAATTCGTAACAATGTTAAATCACCAAAATTTAAATCTGCAAATTCCTTTGCTTGAGGATTACTTTTACCATCATTATTGACATCATAATAACTTGCATTTAATTTGTTATCTAAATCACAATAATATATTTTTATATAATCTTTGTTCTCACTATTTTGCATATATTTAGTTAATATAGTTGAATATAAAACAGCATCTGCCGCATCTGAATTATAAACAAGAACATAATACTCATCATACGGTCTATTAAGTAATGTACCTACTGTTATTTTATTATAATTTATAGAGCCTGTCGTAATACTTGTAGACTCTTCTTCTTTATCTTTAAATAATTCAGTTATACCATATACTGCTCCAACAATTATAATTAAACCAATTGTTATTATAATAAATTTTTTAATTACATTATCATCATCAAAGCCATTATTATTAATTTTTATATTTTTAACTTTTTGCATGTCTTTAATCATGGGATTCTTTTTTTCTTTTGCTTTTTTCATATAATTTCACTCCAATATTTATTATATCGAAAAGAACCCTTAAAAGCAACGAAAATTGTGTTTACATCTTTTACATACTTCTTAAAATATTGTTATTTTGTATTTGAAACCAATGTAGAATTACCAAGCGAATTTGCAATAGCTTGCATTTCTTTAACCGATAACTCTGTGCTTGCTAAATAGTAAGAAATATTACCTGTATCCCAACTTAGGCTATTAGCACTTAAGGCTCCAATTGACTCATCTAACATAAATGGCTCACCATAAACCGGAACTATTTCCATTATACTCGCCTTAAGACAACTCTCTTCAATTAGGACAAAATTTTTTTCACCACTAAATGTAAGTATTATTCTATCTCCATTAGTAGTTTCTATTTTTTCTGAATTAGTTAAATATGTATTACTAGGTATATATAAAGGATATATTATATTTTCTATGCTTCCTGTTTGTTCATTAGAAGTACTACAATTACCGTTCTCACACGTATTTGTATCACTTTCATTATTTTGGCTAACCCCATTTTCTGAAGTATTACTTCCATTTTCTTCATTATTATTTAACTCTTGATTATTTTCCTCCGGATTATTTTGCTCTTCATTATTATTAGTATTTTCATTTCCATTATTACCATCTATATTAGTATCATTAATATCTTCTTCTTTAATATATTCATCTAATTTGAAATCTTCGCTACTTAATCCTGCTTTTAAATCAACATTTTCAAAAACAACTTTAATTTTCACTAAATCTGAAGTGTTGAAAACTTCTACTTTTTCCACATTCTTATCTTTATTTAAATATATTTTTTGATATGTAAGTTCTTCATTATTTGGGTAATTCACTTTTGCCTTAATTACATACCCGCTTTCCATTTCTTCAATAGAGGCATCTTTATCATTTTTAATATCGCTTACCAAAATATCTAATAAATAGGCTTGGCTAGAATTATTTGGCCACTCGCTTTGAAACTTAAAACTTTTATTTAATGCCGGTGTAATTACATAAATATCTTCCCCATTTTTCAAAATTATCTGTTCATGATTATTAGTTTGATTAACAAGTATTACTTTATAATAATTATCTTTTAAATGATAACTTTCTAAACTATAAGTAAAAGTTTCTTCATCATTACTAATCTCCATATTGCCAGTTATTTTATAAGACTTACTTGAACTTACTTTATCTTGAAAATCTTTTAACACATCTTCTTTAGTAGTTTTACCACATCCACATAACAATAAAAAAACACCAAATAATATTAATACTTTTTTCAAAATACCACTTTCCTTTTCTAATTAAATATATTTTTATAAAACTTAAATATTCGTGTATATTTCAAAAAAATATATCCATAATACTAATAAAGGTGAGTGAGTTAATGGAAACATTTCAAAAAGTAACATTAGTATTTACAGTTATTGGTGCCATAAACTGGGGATTAATTGGATTTTTCGATTTTAATCTAGTTGAATCTTTATTTGGTGCTGAATCTATGTTACCTAGCATTGTTTATGCAATTGTTGGAATATGTGGTTTAATTAATATTGGTATATTATTTAATCATTTTGAAATTAAAGATTAATAACTACTAATTTAATTAAATTTATTCATTAAAAAACCCCACTTATATATGGGGTATTTTTTTAATCTTTGGTAATTCTTACGGTAACAGTATTAGATATTACATAATTTACTAATGGATTTGTATTATCTATTTTTACCGCAACTTCATGCGTACCTTCACCAAGACCAGATAAATCAACGTAAGGAATAATGTTATTAGCCTCAATTTTATCAATATTTGATTGAACACCTTTAACAACTACTTGAGTATTAGAAGATGAAATTATATTAGCACTATAACCATCTGCTAAAAATCTTCTTTCTATATTATTAACTTCAACAGTTTTTTGTTCTTCATCACCAAACGTTGCGGTTATAGTAACATTTTTAGCACTCATGTAACGAACTCCCGTTGGTTTACTAATTGTTACTTTATAATTTTTAACAGATTCTGCTCCTAGACCATCAACATTTATTGTAACTGGAACAGACGTAATATTCTTAAGTTCTTCTTCATCACCATAGATATCTAAAGCATAAGATGAAGCATTATTTATGGTAATTGAAGCAATGGCTTTACCATTAACAAGAGTTCCTGTTGTTGATACAGAAAGTGGTACATTTACTTTATAACTTTTTAAAACAAGAGTACCAGTTAATGTTTGTGGAACAATATCAATATTATCTATAATATTACCTTTTTTATCATACGCTACTAAAGGAATATTAGTAAGTTCATAAGTTCCTGCTTCTTGATAATCCTCACTTGATACAGATACTAAAGCCTTAATTGAAGATATTTTATCTAAATTATCTTGACTTCCTTTAACTATTACTTCTGATGTATCTAATGAAACACTACCAACACTTAATTTTTCATCTAAGTCATCTGTACTAACTAAATCATAAGCGACAGTATGTACTTCACTAACTTTATCTTTAATTGTGACAGTTAAATAAGATGGGTCTAAGATATAATCAACTGAATCAATTGATTTTGAATATGTAAAATATACTTTGTATGTTCCAGCCTCTGTATATTTTGATAAATCTAATTCAACTGCAAATTCTCCTAATTGTTTAGCAAGATATATATCTGCTTTACGACCAGCAATAGTAATATCAATTGTCTCAGGAACATTTTCTACTACAAATGCTTCATCGTTATATACTAAATTAACAGGAATATTTTTTAATATCTCGGCTTCATTTTCTACTAAACTGATAACTTTATTATCGATAAGTAAAAAACATATTACAGAAAATATTAAGGAAATAACAATTAAAAAATGTGGTCTATTTAGTAATTTATTAAAATTAACATTGTTACTATTTAGTGATTTTGAAACGTTATAAACTAATCTACTTATAGGCATAATAATTATTTTATCAATTACTCCATATAAAGATTCAAATATTACATATAACATTTTACCTAATTTCTTAAAAAACTTACTCATTGTCCTCACCGCCTTCTTTTTCTTCTGCTTCAAAGAATACTTCAGTTTTTGGACTTAACTCCTCAATTAATTTCATTCTAAATTCATCAAGCGTTAAATTGTAATTAAGTTCATTATCACAAGCAATAGAAATACGACCATTTTCTTCTGAAACTATTAAGGCAATGGCATCACTTTCTTCTGCGATTCCTAAGGCTGCTCTATGTCTTGTTCCAAGTCTTTTAGATACACTTGGATTCATACTTGTCTTAAATACTGCACCTGCACAAGTTATTCTATCTCCTTGAATTATAACACCACCATCATGCATTGGTGAATTTGGAAAAAATATTGTTTCTAGTAAGTCATCAGATAAATCTGCGTACACTTTAGTAGAATTTTTAATGTATTCTTGTAAAGAAATTTCTCTTTCAATAACTATTAAAGCCCCAATACGGTTCTTTTTAAAATATTCAATTGATTTCATTATTTCAAAAACAACTTTTTCTCTTTCATCAACTGTTAGTATTTTATGACGACCTAAAAGTTGAGTTCTTCCAAGTGACTCTAAGACACTTCTAATTTCTGGTTGAAAGATAACAATGATAGCAAGTGGTCCCCATGCCACAATATATTCAAGTAAAACTCCTACTGTATATAAATCAAGTAAATCACTTAAGATTTTAACTAAAAGAATTATGACAACTCCTTTAACAATTAAAACCATTTTTATATTATTTTTAACATTTTTAAGTATATAATAAAACGCTAACCACACTATTCCTATATCAATTATCTTTGTAATAATTGACCATATTGCAGATAAATTCATATATTCACTCCTTATTCATTGCTTTATCATTATAACAAATATTTAAAGAAATAAAAAGTCCTACGAGGACCTTTATTTAATTTTAGTTAATTTAATTTTCTTCGACATTTGCTTCTTGTTTTTCCTCATTTATTAAATCATCAGTTAGTTCTACTTGCCTTGTTTCGCTATTAATCTGTTTTGAATTACTTACAATATCATTTAAACTTTTTTCTTCGTTTATATTGATATTTTCAATTGATAATTCTTCCATTTCATTTTCACTCTTTTTAAGTAAATCATCTTTATTCCTTTTAGTATCAGCAATATACCCAATTAATGCAAATAATAAAATGATCGTAATTGTTAAAAACCAAGCATAATTATTAGCAATAAAATCAATAATGTTTTCCATAATTCCTCCTAACTAATTATATTGTCAATTATTTTATTTATTAATATTTATTTATTCTTTTAAAATCTCTTTCTTTAATACTCTCTCTTTTATCGTATATTTTTTTACCCTTGCATATACCAACAGATACTTTGGCTAAGTTCTTTTTTAGATAAACTCTTATAGGTATTAAACTATATCCATCTTTTTTGAAAGCCTCTTCTAACTTCTTAATTTCCTTTTTATGCAGTAATAACTTCCTTTCTCTTCTTTCATCATGATTAAAAATATTTCCTTCATCATACTTCGCTATATACATATTAATGATGAATGCTTCATTATTTTTAATTCGAATATAAGTATCTTTTAAATCAACAGAACCTTTTCTAATGGATTTAATTTCTGTTCCTAATAAAACAATTCCTGCCTCAATTTCGCTTTCAATATAATAATCAAACTTTGCTTTTTTATTTACTATTTCCATTATATTACCTCAAAATCTATTGTTCGCATCTCTTTGTTTGCAGATACGACTCTTATATGAACTTTATCACCTAGGCGATATCTAGTCTTTTTGTCCTTACTAACTAAAGATAACATATCTTCTTCATAATTGAAATAGCCTTTTAAATTATTAACATGAACAAGTCCTTCTACTAAATTAGGTAATTCAACAAAGAAGCCAAAGTTGGTAACGGTTGTTATTATGCCTTCATATTCTTCACCAATGTGATTTAACATGTATTCAGCCATCTTCATATCATTAACTTCTCTTTCAGCATCTACTGAGGCTTGTTCTCTTTCACTACAATGCATTGCGAGTGGAACTAAATATTTTTCATAATAATTAATTGTTTTAGAATTTATATCTTTATTAAATAAATATGTTCTTAATAACTCGTGAACTGTTGTATCAGGAAATCTTCTAATTGGCGAAGTGAAATGTGTATAATTTCTTAATGAAAGACCAAAATGACCAACATTTGTTGTACTATATATTGCTTTTTGCATACTTCTTAATAACATACTAGAAAGAATAGATTCTTCTTCTAAGCCTTTTAACTTTCCAATAATATTTTGCATACCCTTACTAGATGTATCAATACCTCTTGTATTAATATTAATGTTAAATATTTTTAAAAGTTGTAAAAATGTATTAATTTTTTCGCTCTTTGGGGCTTCATGTATTCGGTATATAAATGGTAAATCCATATTATATATGTGGGTGGCAACAGTTTCATTAGCAGCGATCATAAAGTCTTCGATTAATTTTTCTCCTTCTAATTGTTCTCTTCTTTTTACATCAATACATACCCCATCTTTATCTTGGATTATTTTGGCTTCCGGTATATCAAATTCAATATAACCATTATCAACCTTACTCTTTCTTAAAATATGCGCAAGTTCTTGCATTAAAAGTAAAGTATCTCTAAACTTCTCATAACCAGAAACTTGTTTATTTTCCATTAATATTTGATTAACGCATTTGTAAGTCATTTGCTTTTGACTTTTTATAACTGATGGAAATATATCATAAGATACAATTTTACCTTTTTTATCTATTTCCATTACAACGCTTATTGCAAGTCTTTCTACATTGGGATTTAATGAACAAATACCATTAGATAATTCGTGCGGAATCATTGGTAAAACACGATCAGCAAGATAACTTGATGTGCCCCGGTTATATGCCTCTTCATATAATTTGGTATTCGGTCTAACATAATAAGTAACATCGGCGATATGTACTCCTAGTTCATAATTATCATTAATTTTTTTCAAACTTATCGCATCATCTATATCTTTAGTATCATCGCCATCAATTGTAAAAATCATTTCTTTAGTTAAATCAACTCTTCCAACTTTATCTTCTTCTCTTACAACTTCCGGAATACTTTTTAATTCCTCTTTAACTTCTTCACTAAATTCTAGTGGAATACCATACTTATATGCTACACATAAAATATCAATTCTAGGATCATTTGCATGCCCTATTATTTTTTTAATAACTCCTTCAAATGTATTATTATTTATTTGCCGAGTTAATTCTACCAATACTTTATGACCATCAACTAAGTTTTTAAAGTTATTTTGCTTAATTACAACATTTAAATTTAATTTTACATCTACTATTAAGGTAGGTTTTCCTTCAATAAATAATATTTCACCAATTACTGTTTTTAATTTTCTATCTAATATCTTTAGGACTTTACCTTCAACTTTGCCATTATTTAAAAAGGTATCTACTAAAACGGTATCTTCATTTATTGCACCATTTAGATTATCTTTACTAATAAAGATGTCTTCATTATCTGGGACAAGTAAAAAACCATAACCATTTTTAGTTATATCAATTTTACCTGTCAATAGTGATGGACATTTTTCTAATAACATATATTTATTTTTTTTAGTTTCGTGTACTATACCTTCTTTTACTAAATTATTTAATTCATTTTGTAAATTCTTTAATTCTTCACTATTTTTTAAATTTAGGGCATCATTTATAGTAATAATATCTTCGGCTTTTAAAGCCTTACTTAAAAAATCTATTATATTATTTCGCATAAGTTTTTACTCCATTATAAGTACAAGTTTTTTCACCTTCAGAATTCCATGATACAGTAACTGTAGCATTTAAATCAATATCACTACCTGTACAAGCATCAACTTCACTAGTTATTAAACCTTCACTAACTAAAATATCTAATTTAATTGGAGCACAATTATCTCTAGTACAGACAATTTCTTTGTTAGAAAGACCAGAATAAACACATGCCGCATCTTCTAATTCCTTAACAAAATCATCACACTTTTGTTGATTTGTATTTTTAAGTGTCGATGTTAAACTAATTGTTGCCATTACTCCAATTATGGAGATAACTGCAATAACTATCAATAATTCAATTAATGTAAAACCTTTTTTTCTATTCTTCATTTCTATCACAATAAAATTATATCATGCCTAAGGGAACAAAAAAAGACCTTAATAGGCCTAATTTCTTAACTTAAGAATATTATAAATGATATTAGAAAGAATAGAACACCTAATATTAGAGTCATACGACTAATAAATAATTCGGCTCCTCTTTCTTTTAAATTTTGAAATAATTCTTGATTACCTCCAGTTATAAAACCGGCAGAATCTGTTGCTTTATTTCCTTGTAATAATACAATTGCGATTAAAAGAATTGATACTACTAATAAAATATTTTCAAGCATTATTTATCACTTTCCTTTGCATTTATTTTATCTTCATTTTTATTACGACTAGATTTTTTTACTTCTTTTTCCTCTACTTTTACTTCTTCATCTTTAGAAATTTTACCAGTCGCAACAATTTCTTCAATTTGTTCTTTTGTAAGAGTTTCATATTTCATTAATGCATCACTTAAAAGCATCACTAAATCTTTATTTTTAGAAATTATACTTTTCGCATTTTCATAACACTCTTCAATTATTTTTCTTGTTTCTCTATCAATTTCTAAAGCAACTTGGTCACTAAAATTCTTTTGCTTTCCATAATCACGACCTAAGAATACACTGCCACTTTGTTGTTCATATTGCATTGGCCCTAAATCACTCATACCATATTCAGTTACCATACTTCTTGCAATATTTGTGGCCTTCTTAAAGTCATCACTGGCTCCAGTTGATATTTCTTTTAAGAACATTTCCTCACTTACACGACCTCCTAAAAGACCAGTAATTTCCGCTAATAATTCTTTTTTAGTAAGAACTACCATCTTTTCTTCTTTTGGTAACATCATAGTGTATCCCCCAGCCATACCTCTTGGAATTATAGTTATCTTATGGACTTCATTTGCATCTTCTAACTTAATACCAATAACTGCATGTCCGGCTTCGTGTAGGGAAACTAATTTCTTTTCTTTTTCAGTAATTTGTCTTGAAGTTTTAGCAGGTCCCATCAATACGCGGTCTGTTGCTTCATCTATTTCGTCCATCGTAATTGCTGGTTTATTTCTTCTTACTGCTAAAAGGGCGGCTTCATTTAATAAATTTTCTAAATCTGCCCCACTAAAACCTGGAGTTCTTAAACTTAAATTTTTTAAATTAACAGTTTTATCTAATATTTTATTCTTAGCATGAACTTTTAATATTTCTTCTCTTGATTTAGCATCTGGTAAATTAATCGTAACTTGTCTATCAAATCTACCTGGACGAAGTAATGCTGGGTCTAATACATCAGGTCTATTAGTTGCTGCAATAATTATGATACCTTCATTTTCCCCAAATCCGTCCATTTCAGTAAGTAATTGGTTTAGAGTTTGTTCTCTTTCATCATGTCCCCCACCAAGACCAGTTCCTCTTTGGCGACCTACGGCATCAATTTCATCAATGAAGATGATACATGGAGCATTTCTTTTAGCTTCTTTAAACATATCACGAACACGACTGGCACCAACTCCCACGAATAGTTCAACAAAGTCAGAACCACTTATAAAGAAGAATGGTACATTTGCCTCCCCGGCGATAGCTTTAGCAAGCAATGTTTTACCTGTTCCTGGAGGACCTACAAGTAAAACACCTTTAGGAATTCTTGCTCCTAATTTTTCAAACTTTTTAGGATTTTTTAAGAAATCAATAAGTTCTGCAACTTCTTCTTTTTCTTCTTTTAAGCCTGCAACATCTTTGAAATTCTTTTTGTCATTTTCATTGCTAAGTCTTGCTTTACTACGACCAAAATCCATAGAACTTTTATTAGAGTTAGCCAGTTTCATAAATAAGAAATACATGACAACTACTAATAATACTAAAGGTAGTACATTAACTAAAATATAAAGAAATGGACTACTACCAGGATCA
>CALVZO010000013.1 GCA_944372545.1 uncultured Bacilli bacterium
CCTGCTAATGATAAAAAGAAAAATAAATTTTTCTTTTTATCGCAGGAAAGGTGCTCCAAATCGCACTCGCTTCAAAGAAGCTCGTTTGGTCGCTTACGCGTCACTGCAAAAATTCTCTAAATATACATATTACCTAGGTTTAGAATCTAATTTCCTACAAAACCATTATCTAGTAACAATATAACCTAAATACTTGAAAATAATCCTTGACTTAGAGTAAACTTTAAGTGATATAAAGGTTATAACAGGATAGTCATTTAAAGTCTAGCAGATTAGTAGAAAGGAATGATTAAGAATTATGAGTAATACATTAGTTATTTATTATAGTTTTACAGGTAACAGTAAAAAGGTAGCAGAGTATGTAAAAAACAAATTAAATGCAGATATTTTAGAGTTAGAGCCAGCAGTTCCATTTTCAAGTGATTATGACGAAGTAGTAGATGAATGGCAAAATAATGACATTAAAAGAGATGTAGAAATAAAGAAAGTTACTACCGATTTATCTAAATATGATAAAGTAGTCCTAATTACTTGTACGTGGTGGTATGGAATAAGCCCTGTAATGAAAAAGTTTTTAAAGGATTATGATTTATTTGGAAAAGACATTATTGTAGCAGCTTCCAATGCAGGGTGGATAGGTCATTGCTTTAATGATTATAAAACATTATTACCAAACTCTAATATTAAAGGCGAACTTGATTTATTATTTTCAGCAAATGCAGTCGAAAGAGATAAAATGTTAACCACACAAGAAGAAGTAGATGAGTGGGTAGAAAAGTTATAAAATATTTATATTCTAAAGTTAGAAATGATAGTTGAATAAGGCGACTAAAAAGGAACTAAGTGATTATTTTACTTGGTTCCTTTTTGAGCTAATTTGGAAAGAATTAATTTTAATTCTTTCCAAGGTTATATGTTACATCTAATATATTTTCATTTTCATCTACTTTAATATACATATAAAAATTATTATCTTCTAATAATCCTTTTATATAGAAGTTATTTAATATCATTAAACTGCTTAAAATTTTTTCTTTACTTAATAGTGTTGGTATGTCAATCCATTCCGAAGTGTTTTCTGAAAAATTTTGAGGTTTACCATTACATTCATTTGTTAGAAAAACATCAAAATCGTATATTCTGTCTGGATATTCAATTATCATATTTCCTTTATACTTTAAATTGCTTACTGTTAAGCCTGTTTCTTCTTTCATTTCTCTAATGGCTGCTTGCTTGGGTGTTTCATTTTTTTCAATTTTACCACCAGGAATATCGTAATATTCTGCTTTTTTATTATGCGCATTATATTTAATTGATACTACTTTGTCATCTTTTACTAAGTAACATCTTACAGCCTTTCGTATTTCTTTTACATTTTTATTAAATTCTCGTTTTATAGTTTCGATTGCTTTTAATAATTCTAATTCTTTTTGTTTTGTGAAATTTTGTTTTGCATAATCTATAATTTCTTTTATGTTTCTAACATTGTTTTGAAATTTTTCCATCCATTTATGAATTGGAACAATCCAAATATGAAAATGTTTTGCTTTTTCTTCTTGAATTAGCATTACTTCATTTGAAATACTTGTCTTTTTTATTATTTCAATAGTTTTATTTAGAATATCCATGATTTTATTTCTTTCCATGGAATTTAATTCATTAATACTTTTTATATGTTTATTTATTCCCAATACCATGAAACCTTCTATAGGAATTTCTGGATCAGCAGATACATTAATAAAACCATCATCATAAACATAACCACCAGGGGGTATTAATTTATGATTAGCTATATCACACCCCATACAGTCGAATGTTATTTCATTGCCAAAAATATCTATTACTTTATTCACTAGCAATAACCTCCTTATAAATAATATATATCATAAATTTATAAGTTTTCATAGCACTTTTTTATTATTTTTGAAGAAAGAACATGAAATTAAATAAGCTTAAACTTTTAGTTATTACAGTGATAACATATTGGATATTCCATATAATCATTAGAATTGCTATAATAAATATGGTTAATTATAGTTACTAAAAAGCTTTAATAACCAAAATAAAAAACATATTTTAGTAGATGACGAGATTATGAAAAAATGGATAATAACAATTTTAGTAATCATTATTTTAATAGCAATTCTAGTTACGGTATATGTTTTAAGTCAAAATAATTCAGGAGCAGAAGAAAGTAGCAACTCTAACATAGCAAGTAGTAACATAGAGACTTCAAACAACACAGAAACTACAAATGAAACAAATAATGCAGAAAATGCTTTAGGAACAGAGAATAATATAGCAGAAGAAAACGAATCTGAAGAAATAACCGAAAACGGTACTCTCGAAGTTGGAACAACAGAGCAAAGAGGATTTATAATTGATAATGTATACCACTCAGAGAATCAAGGTGATATTCATTTTGCATCTTACTATCCAGACGGCTATGATGAAACAAGAGATTATGCAATTTACTTTGCATTGCCTGGTTGGGAAGGTCTATATTTTCAAGGCGTTGGGGCAAATATGGGAGAGCCATATCCATATCAAGCACAAAATTATGTAAGTGATATGATAATTATATCTCCACAACTAGATGACTGGGGCGAAGAATCAGCAGACGATACAATTGCATTAGTGGAATATTTCTTGAGCCATTACAATATAGACGAATCAAGAGTATATATTAGTGGTGCTTCTGGTGGTGGCGAAACTCTATCACTTGTATTAGGAAAAAGACCAGAATTATTTACCTCAGCATTATTTATTAGCAGTCAATGGGATGGAGATTTAAGTGTTCTTGCAAATGCACAAACTCCACTATATATCGTAATTGGAGAAAATGATAGTTACTATGGCTCTACAAGAGCAATAAATGCATATAATAGCCTACAAGATATTTATGAAAACCAAGGATTGAGCGACGAGCAAATAAACGAAATATTAGTGTTAGATGTAAAAGAGCACGAATACTTTTCTTCACAGGGTGTTTCTGATGAACACGCAGGGCTTGGACTTTTTGCTTATGATGAAGATGTGATGAGCTGGGTATTTAATAAAAGAAAATAAATACTCATATTGCCAATTGTCCTTGCTTATGTTAATATAGAAGCAAGGGTGATGTTTTATGGGAAGCTTAGTCGTAATCCCTTTAATGGGATTTTTAGGAATACTATTTATTACGTTAAATCTTATCGTAATAGCACTAATTATACTAACAATAGTATTTGGAATAATTGGAATTATAAAAAAGAAATTTAAAAAGACAGTAATCGTTTTGTTAGTTGTAACAATAGTTTTGTGTGCCATAGATTTTAAAATTATATATAACTTTACACACTATGATGAAATTGAAAAACAAGAGTTAATACAAGAAGAAGGTAAAGAACTAGTTGCAATAATGGATTATGATTATGACAAAGTAAAAGAATATCTAGACAATGGTTGGAATCCAAATGAAACAACTAAAGCAGTTTACTATGCTATAAAATATAATCCGGATGAGAATAAAGAAAAAGATGAGTGGAGTATATTAGAATTATTACTTGAAAACGGTGCTGATTCAGATGTGCAGATATATGATGAGCCTATAGGAGTAAATACGCCACTTACTTATACAACAGAATGTGGAT
>CALVZO010000014.1 GCA_944372545.1 uncultured Bacilli bacterium
TTCATCAACTAATTCATTTTTTTTAATATATACTCCTCGACTTACTCTTTCTATTTTGTTTTCTTTAATAAGTTTAGTTAAATAAAATCTAGGAATATTATTATCATTAACATCTTTAGTAGTTAGATAGCCATTTTTAAATAAATTTAAAATTTTATTTTCATATTCCATATCGTCATTTCCTTTCACGATTAAATTATATCACATTTAATCGTATTTGGAAACTAAATCTATTAAAAAAAATAATATATGAATATTACTTTTTTAAAACTAGCTTTGCTATTCTTTTATAAAGTTGAGTTTCAAAAGCGGAAATGATTTCCATATAATTCCCACCATCTTCATTAGACAATACCGTAGCAACAATTTTGTTAAATTGCCCTTCTATATATTCTTGCAAATCCAATAAATTCTTCTTTTTAATACCTATATCTAAAAAATCTGAACAGTCTTTTACATTTCTACTATACCTATTTAAAATAGTTACAATATTTTCCTTATCTTTTATATCAATACTCTTCATCTTTTTAAATATATCTTGCATTGGAACTAATACTATATTCCAATACCAAACAGATTTTTTATCACTATACCATATATAACCACTTATTATTAATGCACAAAGAGATATAATGATTGAAATAATATCTATAATCATATTATACCCCTAATATATAATCAATTTCCTCATCAAATTGTTGTTGCAATTCTTTTGGTAATTCGCTAAAATCAAAAATTTTGTATACTTGTTCTTTATTATTAATTTTTGTGATTATTTCAGATAATAGTCCTAATATAAATGAAGATACAACTCCATATATTTGGGTACTTGTATAAAACTTAATTTTATTTATTTCACCATTTTGATATTTTATTATTAAATCATCAAGCTTTTCTTTTTTTCTAGCTTTATCACCATTTTCTCTACCAACTATAAACTTAGCATTTTCATTTTTATAGTTTGATAAATCTATTCTTATTATTTTATTCATTTACTAATTCCTCCTTAAAGTTAAAATCCATATATAATATTGTTCCTGGGAATTTTTTATTTAATTTTATTATACAATCATTATCCTGTTGTTTTAATATGGTATTTTCTTTATTAAAACATATTTGATATAAATTATTGTCTATTTCGTTATTAAGTTTATATGAATATTTATTTTTAAATTTTATCATTGTGTTCCCAGAAATTAATGTACAATTTGCTTTTTCTAACTCTGATTTACTGGATATTTTATCAATTTCACTATTTAATCTATATATCCCACTTCCCCTTTTATCGTAATTATCTGAATCTTGAATTTTTGAACTTATTCCTTGTTGTATAGCAAGAAATGTATAAGCCTGATCTTCTTCATAAAAATTTGGAGTAATAAATAAACGTTGCTTTTTTATTATTTCTTTACTTGCTTCCATAATTTTTTGCTGTTTTTTTGTTAACAATTCACTTTCATTATCCATAAATTCTCTCAAATTATCAGAAATTATAGTTCCATAATTCATTATTGCTAATCTAATACTACTTTTATTATATTCGTCTTTTGGAATAACGTTTCCAACAATGTACCAATTTTTATTATTTGAGTGTTCACGAACATTATCTACAATTTCAGAAATTATTCTACCCATAGGGGCAATATAGTCATCTTTGTTTTTAAAATTTGTAAAAATCATCTCAACAATTTCGGTAGTTATTATATCATCATTATCTATGTTATTTTTATTAAAATCTACGAACCTAACATCTTGCTCTTTTCTTAATTTTTCTCTTATTTCACTTGCTGGTCTTTTAGCACTATGCCATCCTCTCTCATTTATAAAACTAGTAGTAATTATATTTTTGTAGGCAATAGAATTTATATTTTCTGGAAATGAAACCTTAAATTCTACTTTATGATTTTTCAAAACATATTTTAAACTTGTCATTACTGAATCTAAGATGCATGATGCATCTAAATCATATGTTTTTGTTTTTTTAAAATTCAAATGGATTAATTTTACAGAAGAATATATTTTATTGTTAGCTAACGATGCAACATGTGAAATAAAATTCATACTATCAATATAATTGTCTTTTAATGAAAATAATGTTGGACAAACTATTTCATACTCTTTATTATAATAGCGATCTAACTTCAATTGTTTATAGTTTATCAAAAAATTATAATTTTTCAAATATTGTTTTTCCACATTATCAATTTTATTATTATTTTTACCTTTTTTTATTCTATTATTTCTTCTAATTCTTTTTAATTGTTTTCTCACATTTTGTCTATCGTGTATATCTCTTAACTTCCAAAATTTTTTTTGCAAAATATCACCACCAAACAATCAAAAATAGAATATCAAATAGATAATTTTAATATATTATATCATATTTTTTTGTTTTTAAATAAAAGAAAATGATTAAATTTCAAAGATTTAACCATTTAAATTTATATATATATCAAACACTTATATTTATACTCTACATCATATTTTTTAGCATAAATACTGCTTATTCCCCTAGTAAATTTATAGGTATCATTCATAAGACAGAAAGTTGTATTGGTGTTACACTTATACCTTGACCAAAAGCAGTTGTTGCAAGTTCAACTGGACCCATATTGGAATTTTTAAAAAGAATACCATTACCTTCCCCATTTAAATCAATACCAGTCTTTTCGCCAAACCCAAAATCTCTTATATAACCCATTAATTTTTCTACTCCTAGTTTATTTCCTAATGATACAAACCCGGGATTACAAGAGTTCTCAACAACTTCTAAATATGTCTGTACTCCATGACCTCCGTGTTTCCAACAATGTAAGGTAGAACCATCAACATTAATTGAGCCTGTATCAGCATAGGTATCTTTAAATAAATCAATTGTTTTTTCTTCAATACTACTAGCAAGAGTAATAATTTTGAAAGTAACCACCAATGGCGAGTACTAAAAAAGAGCAAAAAAATAAGGTAGGAATTGTTAGTTCCTACCTTAATCATTAATCTTATTTAAATAAACATTATAAGTAAAAGTATTCCTTTTAAAATCTGCTCTTCCTAAATCTAATGTATCACATGTAGAATTATATATTGATAAATTCTCATTAATGCTTCCTATATGTTTAGATCCTTTAGTTGTAACTTTAGGTTTCTTAATTAGATTTAAGAATATATCTAACTTAATATTATTTCTATCATTATCTATTTTAGAAACAATTATTTCATCAACAAAAGTTTCTACAAATGACTGAATATTGGTTTTAAAATCTAATTGCTTTTTAATAGCAGACTCTACATTTTTTAAATTAGAAGTACTAATAGACATTAAATCCTTTTCTTTTTCTAATGTAGTTATTTTATTTTTTAGATTTGCTATTTCTTCGTTATATTCATCATTTCGTTCTTGAAACTCTAAATTACTAATATTACCACTAATATTTAATTCTAGTATTTTATCTTTTTTTCTTTTTATTTCATCTATTTTATTATTTACTTTTTTGATTTCATTTTGATATGTATTAGAAAGTTTTAAATTAGAATAATAAGACATCATCTCATTTACAATAGAATCTTTATTTTCAAATATTTTATTCATAATATCACTAAATATATTATCTAAATCTATTTCTGCTATTATTGGACTTTCACATGCTTCTAATCTATATCTCATATAATAACCACATGACCATCTAGGTTTTTTACTTCTGCGACTACCAGTTGATCTTTGAAAATTAAAATTGTGTTCGCTACAAAACATTTTACCACTATAAGCATATTTTCTTTCAGTTCTTCTATTTGATAATTCCTTATTTTTCACAACATTACTCCTTGATTCTAATATCTCATTAGCACGATTCCATAATTCTTCACTAACTATTGCCGGGATGTTTTCATCCCTATAAATAATTCTTTCTTCTTTAGGTATATAAACTCTTTTTTTAGTTCTATAATCTATAATTTCAGTTGTATGCCCACAATAGAAACCTTTATATTTAGGATTTTCAATAATTCTTTTTAATGTATCTTTATCATATATTTTGCCTTTAGAATTATTTATTCCTTGCTTATGCAATTCCATAGCAAGTTTATAAAAACCATAATTGCCAGTTGCATATAATTCAAATATTTTTCTAACAACTTGTGCTTCTGATTCAACTATTACTAATTTAGCATTTCCTTTTCTATAACCAGTAATACTATTAGATCCTAAAACTCTTCCTTTTTTAATTGCTTCTCCATGTCCCCATTTAACACGAGCAGAAAGTCTTTTAACTTCTTCTTGTGCGACACTTCCCATCATATTTAATATAAATTCAGAGTTAGGATCATAAGTATTAATTCCATTTGACTGAAAATAAACTCCCACATCATTTGCCATTAATTCTTGAGTGTACTTAATACTATCAGACAAATTTCTTGAAAACCTTGATACTTCTTTTGTTACTATTAAATCAAAGTAACCACTTTTAGCATCTTCTATCATTCTCAAAAAATGTTTTCTTTTTTTTACTGAACTACCACTTATACCTTCATCAATATAACCATCGACATAGATCCAGTTAGGATTAGAAGTAATAAATTCTTTAAAGTAAGATATTTGATTTTCTAATGAATTTAATTGTTCGTCGCTTTCAGTAGAAACACGAGCATAAAAAGTAACTCTTAAAGGTAATGTTGTTATATTTTTGCCTTGCAATATTGCTTCTCTTACTTTATAAAATCTCATACATTTTTACCTCCTAACTTTGACTTTTTAATTGATTTATCTTTTCATATATTATTTTGCATACTTCATGATATTGTGTTTCACTAATAACACCATCTTCAAGCAGTTGATTATTTATTATTAATTGGACTTCTAAAATTGAAATTCTAGGAATATTAACTTGGTATTCTACCATTGAAAAATCCCTTTATTTGCTTGATAAAATAGTGTTTTTTTAATTTTGGTTGATTGCATGTTAGCATCATTTTTTGATAAATGCAAATCATCTTCATTGTTTTTTGAAAACTTTTTAAATTTATTCAAAAAAACACCTCCACAATAGAAGTGTATGAATAATATAATTGAAAAGAACTAGCACTAAAAATTTAGACATTATTTTTAGTTTCCTTTTCTAAAGATAAATCTTCTTCTAAAGGATGTTTTAAATGTATTTCAATAATAGTTTTTGTATCATCTCCATTATCTATATTTAAATGATATACATCATTATTAATTTTTCCTTTAATATATGACTTTTCTTTGGGAGTAAGTTTTTCTTTTATTTCAAAACTAGCAAAAGTTCTGTTATTATTTTCTTTATATTCAAAAATATTAATTTTTTCTTTTAATATATCTTGAACTAAATTTACAATATTTTCTAATTTTTTAATTTCAACTAATTTAAATTTTTCATACGAAGAAAGATCTTCTCTTTGCAAAATTGCTAGAAAAAAACACATAATTTAAATTTTCATGCGTTTATCCTGAATCTTTTTTTGATAATTATTTCATTTTACTATATTTTAACACTTGACAAATATAAATCAATGATATTTTGAGCATAATTTAAGCATATTTTAGTTGAAACTCAATAATTGCTCTTTTCCATTCAATAATATAGTAGTTAAATCATTATAATCTAAATATTTTAATGAATTATCATATTCTGTTTTTGCATCTTCAAAAGTATTAAATTTTTGATTTAATAGTCCATTAACAATATTGTCAATTCCATCGTCCACAAATATATCAACAATGTATTCATTATCTAATTCAAACATTATGACACCTTTAGTAACATTGTTTGAAATATATCTTTCATCTTTAAATATAAATTTTGTTTTAGTATTGTTAAATAACTTTGGATATTTAGATTTCTTTTGATTTAAAACATCTAATACTTCATAAAATATTTTAATTTCATTATCATTCATAAATTTTCCCCCTTAATAGAATTTATATATTTGATAATTTATCTTTTATAAATTCATCTAGATAATCAGAATCTTTTGTAACCCATTTATAATCACAATGTTCATTACTTAAATTAATATTTATTTTAGATCTATCAACATTAATAATAAAATCAATTTCTAAATCATGTACTAATTCGTTATTTTTTTCTTTTACTTCATCGTAGTAGTGAGTAATAATTGGATCAAAGTCATCTGTAAAACCAATTTCTTCTTTTAATTCTCTTTTTAATCCATCTTTTAAAGATTCTCCATCTTCTAAATGACCTCCGGGAAATTCCCAAGCACCCGGATATAGTTCATCATTTTCATTTCTTTTTACTGCAAGAAATAAATCATTGTCTTTTAATATTCCAGTTAACACAATCCTTGTTTTCATAAATTAATCACCTTTATCTTATTATTATTGATTCGAAAAATCTTTCTTGAAATTCTGTCATCGCTCGAATTGCATCATCAGAATAATCCACACCTTTAGGTGCTACTACTAATTTGTCATCATCATCATCATTTGTTCTATGTATAATTGCGACAACATGTCCCTCGAATTCTTCAACTGGTTCATAAACACCAACAATATAGGCATCTAATTCTTCACCATCCCCACTAATAGTATTAGGTATATATCCATAATTCAACATATACATAAATCCATGCTTAGGGTGATTTGTTCCAAGTTGTCTGTCAGTTTTTACAACTACATCCTTTTTTAAATAATCTTTTGCATTGGTCTTTTCCATCTTTTGCCTCCAAATTTTAACTATCTTTATGTTTAGTTAATCTTTTTTGTTTTGATTCTTCATTAATAATTGTTAAAGAACCTAAATTTTTAAAATTTTTATATGATGCCATACTGATTGTTTCATATTGAATATTATTTGTTGATAATACATTGTCAAATACTTCTATATATTCTTTAAGAGTAGGCATATTTTCTAATTTATTAAGTTGACTTAATAGAACTTTTATATCTATAGGTGTTTCATTACCATTTAATTGCAATTGATGGCATATATTATCGCTTAAAAACAAATTATAAAAAGTAGTTGTATCTGTAATTAATCTTCCAAATTTGAAATTGAAAGCCGATTCTGTTCGCATTAATTCAACATTAGAATTTGTTATATCAAACTTTTTAAATAAAGTTACATCGTATTTTTTTTCACTATCATTACTTATTTTTTGAACAATATTTAGATCTTGTTTAATATTTGATTTTGGACAGAAGATATATATATTACCATCTATATCTTCACACCATAATTTTATATAACCCTGTTCTTCATCTTTGTTTATTTCATAAAAATTACAATTTATTGATTTATCAAATATTCCTAAACTTAATAATGTATTAATGATTTTTTTGTATAAAGATTGATTTGCCTTTAAATTTTCAATCAAACTTATAACATTTGAATCATTAGAAACTAATTCAAATTGTTTTTTCTTTATTTTACTCATATTTACCCCCCTAATAAATCATTTATTTAAAAATATATTCCATTTTTTCAACTCCATTAAACGAAGTATCCCATTGATAAGAATAAGGACTTATATTTTTAAAAACAACTTCATCTCCAATAGCAAATTCTTCTGCTTCTGTTTCTAAATATATATCAGTTTCACAACAAGAACAACCAAAGAATATTGTTTTAATTAAATTTTTATTTTCAGTTTTATAAGTTGGATATGACCATCT
Organism: uncultured Bacilli bacterium; assembly: GCA_944372545.1. GTDB lineage: Bacteria > Bacillota_I > Bacilli_A > RF39 > UBA660 > SIG200. Next base: position 7,649 of record CALVZO010000014.1, read on the forward strand.
TTGATTTGCCATCTTTGAAAAATTCAGTGTAACAAATTGAATTTCATTATCTTTTCTAATATCAATTACTTTACTATAAAGAGTACCAACATTTTTAAAAAGGAAATCACCAAGTTCCACATAAAGATTTATATTATTAGGTACAATTTTTCTTATCGTATTTAGATAATTTATTCCATCTTCAAAAGATAAATCTTCAAGATGACCTCCTATATTTAAATTTTTTAAATTAGGAAAAAATATTAAAATGCTTTGTATCTCCTCATATATTTTTTGACATTGTTCATGATTTTTATGATCTGAATTATGAACATGAATATAGGTAATATTGTTCTTAATGCTTTGATTAATTATTTTATAATCAACACCAAATCTACTAACACTAAAATTATTATTTGAATTAAAATTCACTCTTATTCCATTAGTTTCTTTAAATGAACTAAAATTATTTGAAACAATATGAATGTTATGATAATTACATTTTTTTAATTCAAAAGACAAAGGTCCACTTGCACTAACAAATTGATTATTTAAATACCTTTCTACTAATTTAAACTCATTCATATTTGAAACATCAAATCCAAAACCATTATTTACCATTAATTCCAAAACACTAATATGATTACAACATTTAACTGGAAAGAGAAAATTAATATTAGTAGTTTTATTTTTTAATTCAGTAATATTGTTTTTTAATATAGATAAATCAAATTCTACTCTAGGATTCATAATAACCTCATTTATTCCATATATGTATTTACATCTTGTAATTCTTTTTCATCAAAAGACAAATCACGATATTCATCAGAATATATATCTATACCATTTTCACTATAAACATCATCAGTATTAATTACAATAGCATCATTTAAATTATAACCAAGCATTAAAACAACTTCGTCAATTTCTTCTTTAGTAGGTCCTTCAACTTCCACATAAGGTGGTAATTTAGGCCATTTATCTATAACTATTTCTGTATTTTTATAATCGTAAGCAATTCTCATTTTAATTTGATGTCTAGCAAAAAAATAACCTAAATCTTCTAATAATTGTTTACCATCCTCAATACAAGGAACATTAAATTCTAATTCGTTTACTGCATCTAATTCATATTCACCCTTACTATTAACAATTCTTTTTATAGTAATAGTAGTTTCATCTCCAGTTTGTCTTAATCGTACCCATTTACTAAAATTTTCATTTGTTTTTTTCATTAATTGTATAAGTTCTTCAGAAAACAATTTATCAAAATCATTATTCTTATTTTCTATAAATTCTATAAAATCTTTTGTTCCTAAAATACTTTCAATTAAGTTTAAATCTTCTTTATCAAAACATGGTCTTATTTCTAATATTAACTTTTTAAATCCTCTTATATCATTACTTTTTAATAAGTTTACATATTTAATATATAGTTCATCTGTAGTAGGTAAATCAAATGTATAAACATCTTGAATAAATTTTCCTTTAGGTTCAATACCATTTTCTTTCAAAATGGACTTAATTTTATTTACATCCACATCTAATAATTTTATTTCTCTTTCAATTTGTCCCATAAATCATCAACTCCTATCTTAACTTGTTATAATTATAACATAAAATAATAAATAATAAAAATTATATACAAGAATATAATTTTTATTGTTTTTTTGATATAATATTCTTGGAGGGAATATATGAATTTTAATGAATTATATAATATAGCAAAAGAATTGTCTAAAGAAATTTCTTTAAATGATAAATCTTCTTATGGAAAAGTAGCAGTTGCTTGTATAACAGATAATAATAATTTATATACAGGTCTTTGTTTTAAAGCAACTTGTAATGTTGGTTTTTGTGCAGAAACATCAGTAATTGCACAAATGTTATTAAAAGGTGAGACTAAGATAACAAAATTAGTTGCAGTGTATAATGGTAATGAAATAATTTCACCTTGTGGTAAATGCAGAGAACAAATCTATCAATTAGATCATGATAACTTAAATTGCGAAATCCTACTAAAAAACAAAGTCATACTATTAAAGGACTTACTACCAGAATTATAATTCTGGTTTTATTTTTTTTTAATTACAAATATTCTATACGGAAATGGTCTAAAATATTTTTTGAAATTAAATAAAATTTTAATTTTAGTAAGATAATGACAAGACTTTTCCTCTATAATTTTTCCTCCAGATTTTGTAATGATTTCTCTCCAAAATCTTATTTCTAAAAATCTTTCATCACCATACATTGCTTCAACATCATCAAAATATTTTGTTGGTATTCCAACAATAACAACTTTGGCAATTTCCATTTGCTTTTTTAATGTTGTAATAATTTCTTTGTCTGTAAAATGCTCTAAAACACCATTGCTAAAAGATACATCAAATTCTTCCTTATTATATTTTAAATCCAATATTGAATCTATTTTAAATTTTGGTTTATTTTTCGCACCATATTGATTTGCTATATTTTTTGAGAGTTTTAAAATGTCTTTATCAATATCAATAGCAAGTGAATTAAATCCAATGGAAGCAAGATAAGTAGATAATACACCAGTACCAGATCCTGCTTCAATTATTTTCTTGTTTGGTGAATATTTTTTTATAAGTTCTATTAAATTCTTTTTTGTTTTAATTTTATCATTTACATAATTTGAAATAGATCCTTTTTCTTCAATTTCATTAATATAAATTTCGTACCAAGATTTTTTCATTTCTACCTCCAGTTAAATTAAATAACTTAAAGAATCGAATAAAGCATTTCCAACTTTTTCATCTTTTCCATTATTTGTAATTACTATATCACCATTAGCAAGTATTAAAACATATTTCTTCTCCATATCTTCTTCTATTCTAGTATCAATATTTTTAATTTTACTTTGTTGTTTAATCATATCAACAACTTTAGAATATTCATTCATTGAAATATCAAATGTTTCTTTGTTTATAATTGCTTTTTCTCTTAAAGGCATAAATTTAAATATTCTCCAACTATAAATATTATAATTATTTAAAAAGTCCACTAATTCATTAAAATTACTTGAATTGTTCTTACATACAACACTATTTATTCTAATCTTTATGTCATATTTTTTTTCTTTAATATAATCCAATATTTCTTTAATTTCTTGAAAATGGCATTTACCTCTACCTAAAGAATCATTTATATCATCATCAACTGAATCAATAGATAAAGTGATACTATCTAGATATTTATATATTTTATCAATTCTTTCTTTTGTCAAAAGTTTTCCATTAGTTATAATTTTATTTTTTATACCTTTATTATAAGAACATTCTAATAAATCATCTATACCAGTTAATAATAATGCTTCTCCACCAGTCCAAGTTATGCTATTAATACCAGATTCTTCCAAATTATTTAAAATAGATAAATTTTGTTCATACGATAAATCACTAATATTTAAAAATCGATGACAATACTTACAATTTTGATTACAACGAGCAGTTATATTCCAACATATTTCTTTTTCCATTATTTAACTTTCCTTGCTAAAATATATCCAAAACGATGAAAATGATCTCTGACACAATCAACATGTGCTCCTTCAAAAGTAGGGAATTTATTTTCTCTAAATGATATAATTTCCCAATCATCGTTAAAATAATTTTTTATTTCATTTTTTCTATAAAATTTAGAAGTGGGATAATTAACATAATCATTTTCATCTATTGCCATCATGTAATCAATATATAAATAACCATTTGGTAAAACAATATCTTGTAATCTTTTTGTTTTATCTTCTAGAGTAAAATCTTGATTTGCAGAATAATGTAATGAACAACTAGTAAACACAACATTAAACTTATCTGTTGGTAGAGTTCTATAAAAATCTCTCTTTTCAATCGTAGCATATTGATTAAGGTTTTCTATTTCTAATCTTTCTGTAATTCCTAATACTTTTTTTGTTTCTAATTCAAAATCTTTAGATTTAAAATTAGGAGAGTATGAATGCTTTATTTTTTCTTTAACTATAGGGAATTCTTTTATACCTCCATACAAAGCAATTTCATCAATATCATATCCAGTTACTTTAATATGATCACGAGCGAATGGCATTAAAAATTTTCCATCAGAGCAACCTACAATACAAGCAGTAAAATCTTTTCTCCATTCTTGTTTTGCTAAATTTAATAATTTGTATAATCTAGTTGGTGGATTCCCCCAAATACTTTTAGTTTTCATATTTATCGATCCTTTCTTTAAATTTTAAAACATCTTTTAAAGTTTCTATATTAATAGTTTGTTCACTATCACATAAACTTTGACTTGGATTAGTATGCACTTCTATTATTAATCCATCTGCACCAGCAATTAATGATGCTTTACTCATAGATTCAACTATATAATCTTTTCCACTTGCATGTGATGGATCAACTATTATTGGTAATTTACTATTTTTCTTTATATAAGGTATTGCTTGTATATCTAAAATATTTCTAGTTTCATCCGAATTAAATCCTCTAATACCTCGTTCACATAAAATAACATTATAATTTCCTTCTTTTAAAATATATTCAGATGCTAATAACCATTCTTTATAAGTAGCAGTAAAACCTCTTTTTAAGAGTATAGGTTTATTAGTTTTTCCCAATTCCTTTAATAATTCATAATTATACATGTTCCTACTACCGACTTGAATTATATCTATATCTTTAGCATATTTTTTTGCTTGATTAATTGTTAGTAATTCAGTTACTATACATAAATCTAATTCTTTTTTAATCTTTAAAAGAATTTCTATACCCTCATCTTGTAAACCTTGAAAAGAATAGGGATTTGTTCTACCTTTATAAGCACCGGCACGAAAAAATTTGATTCCTAATTTTTTCAATTCTTTTGCGATAGAGTATGCTTCTTCATAACTTGCAAAAGTACAAGGTCCGGCAATAATTGTTTTTTCTTTTCCACATATAATTTCATTATTAATTTTAATATTATTAGGTATATGTAATGAATTATATAAATAATCTTTTTCCATATTATTCTTTTCCCTCAAATAAATTACATTCGTAAGAATTCTTCCAAAATTCATTTTGTTTTAATTCTTTATAATAATTATTCTTTTTGAAACATATAATGCTATTTTTTATTTCTTCTATATTTTGTCCAAATGTCATATACCTAAAGGTTGTATTGTTATTTAAATTGACTTTTGAATAATCATTTAACATCGGATCTTTATTCAAAATATATCTATAGTCATCATTACACAATATTTCAAAATCTAAATCTTTATCTACATTTTTTATATCTTTTTTATTACATTGTTTTTTTTTGCAATTTGAACATCCAAATAAATGATTAAAACAATTTCTTGTATATACTAAAGGTAACTTACCACCAATTATTACTTGCATTGCTTCGTTTTCAAAAATACTTTTATTAGTGCTATAAGATAGTTCTGGGGATGCAGTAAATTCTTTGAAGTTATCTTCTTTTAAATATTGCAAAGTTTTTTTATTCCAAATATATATAGTGTAGTCAGTGTATTTCTTTTTAAATGCTATATTTTTACATAAATGAATTTGTGTAAATCTAGTAAACATTACTTCTTTATCTTTTAAAAGTTGTAAGTAAGGTATAACATTTTCACTTTTCCAATTAAATAAAGGTAATTTATAAATAATTTTATCTTCAAATTTATTTATTACTTCTGCAATGTTTTTAAGATTATTAATAGTTCCAATATCATATATTATTTTTACAAATGGATCTGTTATAAATTCTTCTATAATATTAATATCAGTTGTATCTAAATATAATTGATTCAATTTAATAGTATTGTTTACCACCGGATAATTAATTATTTTACAATCTTCCAGTATATAGTTAACAAGTTCTTTGTATAAAGTCTTGCTTATTCTTAATGGTTCATCATTCATTCGTTGATATTTAATTTTATAAATATTAATGTTCTTATTTTGAGTTTCAATATCTTTTATAAGTTGGTTTAAATCAATATCAACTAATTCTTCATCATTACCATAAAAAGTATGTCCATCGCCTTTATAATTCATATACAATACTTCTGTTATATTATTTTGATTCAAAATCAAATCTAATGCCAAATTCTTTTTATTAATATCATAAGATTTTTTAATTTCAGTATATATATACATTACATCTGGGTTAGAATAATCATTTGAAAACTCTTGTGGTATGTTATCAATGTATTTTATACATATATCATTTTTATTTACATTTTCTAATTCACATGCTTTCATAAATGGTTTTGTTCTAGTATTAATTTTTTCAAATAACTTATTATCTTTAATATTCGTACCTAATAAATAACCAGTTGATAAATTTGATAATTTATTATTATAAATTTCATTTAATACTTCTTTTATTTCCTTTGGATTTCTTCTTCTTCCTTCTAATTTTAAACAATCAATACCATCTAATTTGCTAATCAAATTTAGACAATTCATATCTGGTACATATAAATAATGTCCGGGTTTATCATTAACAGAATAAATATCTCTACAAGTGATAATACACTTTCCACGATTTCCACCACCACCATTTATTAATGTTCCAAAAAAGCACAATCCAGAAAAACTTAAACATTGAGATCCCCATATAAAGCATTCTAATTCAATGTCAGTATTTTGTTTTATATTATTAATTTCTTCTAATGTTAATTCTCTTGATAAAATCGCTCTTTCAGCATTTAAGGACTTAATATAATTAACATCATCAATATTGTGTGCTCCAAATTGTGTTGAAAAGTGTAATGGTACACTAGGAAACTCTTTATGCAATGCAGTTATCAAACCAATATCAGTTACAATAAAAGCATCCGGTAAAGCATTATTTTTTAAAAAATCTATTACCTCATCAATTTCGTGATCTAACATTAATATATTTAATGTTAAGAAAAATTTTATATTATTTTCATGAAGTTTTTTAATTAGACAATTATATTCTTCGGTAGTGAAATTAATTGCTTTATTTCTTGCATTCCATTTTTTTAATCCACCATATACTGCATTTGCTTTTCCATCTATAGCAACTTGTATATGTTCCATATTACTAGCAGGACTTAATATTTCCACAAAACCATCTCCTTAAATAGTGTAGTAAAATTATTTTGTTTTTCTTAAAGTTTTACCATCATTTTCTAAATCTAATACTACTTTTTCTTTTAATTCTATTGTAAATGTTCTATCATTTACCTTATAACTAGCAACATCACCAATTTTTTTGTGATACATAGCATTTCCTAATGGACTATTAATTGATACTTCTTTTATTTCTGCTTCCATATCAAATGATGGAGTAGTTGCAACTAATCTAAATATTTCTTCTTCTCTGTCGTCTGCAGAAAAAATCATATCAATTTTTACAACATCACCAATATCAATTAAACTATCATCGCCTAAACTTTCTACTATTTCTACATTGTTTTGCAATTTGTGTTTCATTTCTGCTATTTCTCTCATCAATACTCTTTCTTGCATTTCTGCTTGATATAAAATTGGATTGTCATGCCAATTATCACCTTGATATATAGCATCACTTCCTTTATACATTCTTAAATCTGCTAATTCTTTTTCCTTTTTTGCTATTGCATGTAAATATTCTTCGTAACCTTGTTTATTTAATTTTATTTTTTCTTCCATAATTTTTTTCCTTCTTTCTTTTCTATAATAGGTATATTAAAACCTTTATTTTTTAATTCGTTAATGCTTAACACTTCGTTTATGTGCATTAAGAAAATTTTTTTTCTTTCCAAAATATCTGTTGCTTCTTCTAATTTTTGAAGGAGCAAATGTTCATCTTGTAACTTTGGATTATTACATATTTCTGTGTATATTTGTGCATTAGGATATTTTATATATTTTTTTATATAATCAATATTATTATTGTCTGCAGAATAATAGATAAGACTTTCTTCATCTTCTAAAACAAAACAATAGCATGGTAGATTTTTAACATGATTCGCCTTTAATATGTCAAAAGATATTAAATCTAATTCCTTTTTAAAAAAATCTTCATTGACATATTCAACTTCTGTAGTTATATCAACTAATCGCAAATATTCTTTTAAATTAGAAATAAATTCTTCATCTTTAGGTAAAACAATTCTATTTAATATTTTTTTATTATATTTTGAATAGAATAGTAAAGTACCTAAACTTCCAATATGATCCGAATGTGTATGAGAAATTAATATATATAATTCTTTTATATCAGATAATAGATCATCTTTTATAATTTTTCTCGCAATAGACTCTCCACAATCTATTAATATCATTTTAGCATCTTTTTTTATATAAGCAGAAGTATTATCTTCGTTGATATTCCAAGCAGATCCTATACCTAAAAATTTAATTTTCATTTTTCTTTAACCAATTTTTTGACTTTAGGTTTTATTTTCAATATTTCGTGATCTACCATTTGTTTTACTTCGTCTAAAGTTTTATCTTCTGTATTTATGACAATATATGGTAAATTAAACTTTTCTACAAAATAAATCATTTTATTATATCCATCATCCATTTTATCTGGATCATTTAAATCGGGATCATGTTTATCTCTTTTTCTTAATCTTTCCATTCTTGTTTTAGGTGTAGCATACAATATAATAGTTAAATCTGGTGTTCTAGAAGTTTCAATTAATGCCTTAAAAATAGGTTCACTTTTTAAATCACCATTCCAATAATAATTAGAAACAAGATGTCTGTCTATTACAACATTTTCATTTTGAAAAATTCTTGACACATAAATATTGCCTAAACTAAAATACCAAGATTTAACAATAGTGTCATCAATATCATACATTCTATTTGCAACTTTCATTAAATCTGCATATTTTTTATCTGCACCATCATTGTAAAAATAGTGCAAAGGTTTTTCAATGAAAGTAAAACCATGTTGTTGACAAATATGTTTTGAAATTTCTGTTTTACCAACACCATCCATACCTTCAACTGCAATCATCATTTTTTAACACCTCCCGTCATATAATAATTTAATCCCTCTGCAACACCAGAATTATTATTATCTTTTTTTGTAATATATTTTGCTAACTTTTTTGCATGTTCTGTACCATTACTCATACAAATTGAATTTGGGAATTTAGATAACATTTCTAAATCATTATCCCCATCACCAACTACCAAAATTTCATCTATAGGAATATTCAAAATTTTTGATAATTCAATTAGTCCAGATGATTTTGTATCCTTTGTAGATCCGATTTCTATGTAGTTTATTTTCTTGTTTATGATATGTTCATATAAATTTCTATTATGTTCTGTAATAAACAAATTATATTTTTTTAATATTTCTTCAAGTTCTTTGATAGTTATATCAAGATCTTGTTCTGAAACAATAACAACCTTTGTTATTGGATTATTTATTATATACTCATTTAAATTTTCAACTAGAAAACAAGCACTTTTTAATTCATCTGGATAACCTTGATTTAAGATATTGTGTTTTAAATTGAAATAATCCATTTGATCTGACACTTCACAAAATTCCTGATTTAGATGAATATATAAATTATTTTTTTTACAATAATTATATATTTCTAAAACTGCTTTAGTTTTTAACAATGAACACTTTAAAGTTTTTAAATTATTTATATCTAATAAATGACTGCCATTACTAAAAACTCCATAATCACATTTAATTTGTTTGCTAATATATTTTGTAGAAGAATATTCTCTCGCAGTTGATAATACAATTTTTATTCCTTTACTTTTTAAATTTTGAATAGTATCCAAATTTTCTTTAGAAATAGTATTATCATCACTAAGTAATGTACCACCAATATCCAATGCAACTAACGATATCTTATTTATAAAATTCACCCCCACACAATTTAATTATAACATTTTTTAAATAAATAGAAATTATATCTTTTTTATAACTCTATAACTTGAGGTTATATAGCCAAACAAAAAAAAGAATCACTTTGTAATATGATTCTTAATGAAATAATTTGCTAAATTAGTTAAATAATCTTCTATATATACTAGATTTAATTCTAATTTTGGTAAATCATAAGATGTTTTAAGTTCTATTAATTTATTTTCCTCTAATTCTCTTTTTACCGATTGTTTTACAACATAACCTGTTCCAATATCTTTTTTTACTGATGATATAATTAGATCAGTAGTTTCAACTTCTAATACAACATCTAATTTTACATCATGTTTTGCTAACTCTTTTTCTAAATTCTTTCTAATTGAACTTCTTTCATAAGGCATGATATATTTATGATTTTCTATATTAGTTTCTTTATTGTTTTTTGAAGTTATAAAACAAGTATCAAATGATGCTAAAGATATAACTTTCATATCTTTATTAATTATATTTATTGGCGAACTATCGATGACAAAATCTATTCTATGATCCTCTAATCCTTTTAGTAATTCTGTAGTTGTTCCATTAATAATTCTAAAAAAGACATTTGGATGTGTTTTTCTGTATTCTTCAACATATTCTAATAAATAGAATGAAGCAATATGAGCAGGTGCTCCAATTACTATTGTACCAATATTCATATTATTATTTTCTCTAATGATTTTTTCTCCCGCCATTAAATAATTATAAGATTTGTCAATATAGTTATATAGTTGTTTTCCATCATTAGTTAGTACTAATCCATTACTATCCCTATAAAATAATTTTGTTCCTAGTAAATCTTCTAAATTTTTGATTTGCTTACTAATCGCCGGTTGTGAAACACATAATTTTTTTGATGCTTCAACAAACGAATTGCATTTTGAACAAATATAAAACACTTTATATAAATTTAAATTTATATCATTAATCATCAATATCACTCCTTAATTATTATTAATTTTTTCAACAATATTAATCTCTATTTTATTATTATTTACCACATAGTTTATAACTTTATCTTCTATATTTTTTAAATATAGTGCTTTACCAAGTGGACTATTAAGTGTGATTTCTTGAATATCTGTTTCTGGATCAATATTTGGTATAAAATTACCGGTTAATTTTATTGTAGTTTCTTCAATATCATCATCAGAATAATATATTTTTATTTTTAAAGTATCTCCAATATTTATCAAATTGCTTTTCTTTGTTTCTGGTTTTATAATTCTTAAAAATTGTTTGGTTTTTAACATATTTTCTATTTTTGTAGCAATGTAACGACTTTCTCTCATTGATTCTTCAAAAGCAAAATTATCGTGCCAACCATCTCCAATAGCATCTTGATATGCTTCACTTCCAATAGATGAAAGTACTAAACTTTGTTGTTTTAATTTTTCTAATTCTTCTAAAAATTGATTATTCCCATATTCATCAACAAGAATTTCTTCCATAAAATCAGCCTCATACAATATTATACCATGATTATTCGCTTATTTATCAAATAATTTCATTTTTAACTCTTTTTTGCAATCTAAAATTTTTCTTTCTATTTTGTCTATTTCTTTGTTACGATCTTCTAATGTTTTTAAATTAGTTTCTTTTTGTTCATTTAGTTCTCTTATAATTCTATCATAATCTATACCTTGATCTTGCTTTCTAAAAACAAATATTAGAATAGCAATTCCACCAAGACCACATAATATAAACAATAGAAATTGTAAATAGTTTGCTAGTTCCATCTTATCAACCTCTTAATCTTAACAAGAAATGTTAACCAAAATAACTGCATTTTTTTACGAAATAAAATTCGTTTTTGTTTATCTACCATATCACAATATTTACCCCAGTCAGTTTCATAAGTTATTGTAGATTTATAATATTTTATTTTTGATAATTTTTTTCTTTCATCAGCTATGACATAAATAGCATAAGTTATTAAGAGTATAATCATAATTATACATAATATGCCATTAAATATTATATCTCGATCCAATTTTATCACCTCACCACAGCATTAAACATTTCTTATTTTTGCATTTATAATAATATCATACTTTAATCTTTAAATATAGACATATTTTTTAAATAATCTTCATATATCCAATTTAATTGTTGCATATAAAAGTCTGTTTTATTTCTATCAATTTCTTTATGTGGAATAAATGCATTATAAAGATTATCTTTACGATTGTTTATAATACCAATATAAAATTTTTCTATTTTATCCAAATCTTTTTCATCATTTAATTGTTTACCTTCTAAAAAAACATTTACTTTTTGTATAGCATTATATCTTTTTTCAATATCTTTCTTCGCATAATAGCGAGTATTATAAACTAAATTTGCTAAAAACATTCTTTTGAATTCCTGTAAAAATATATCAACTGAATCATGATAATCACTTTTTATATAAAGACTTCTATTATACATATTTTTTAAAGTTTCTTCCAAAATAATAACAAGTTCATTGTGTTTTATTGTATATGTATTCCTTACATATCCAACATACTTATCTAACAATGCAACAAAATTTTCTTCAAAAGTTAAATAATCTCTGCCATATAACAATTTAGATTTTAATTATATTTTTCCTTTTTTAATTTTTTTAGCAAGATCATGCCCAATTTTTACGCTTAACAACTTATAAACTTCACCACTACAAGAATATCTATGAAATAACGAATGCTTTTTCATTCTTTTTATCTGCATCGTATCTTTCAAGATAAAATCTGTTTTCATTTGTTTTAACCTCCATTTTTATATTTTTTAAAGTACTACATCAATTATAAGCATAAACTACTTTTTAAAAAAAATCAATGGGTTTTCTTAAACACTTGTGCAAAAGACAATTATTTAACACTTATATAAAATAAAAATAGGATTGGAGGTAGTAAAATGACAAGCAAACAAATTCTTTCAATGAACTTAAAATACTATAGAAAACTCCTAAATTTATCTCAAGAAAAATTTGCAGATGGCATTGGTAGTAATCTTGTATATTTAAATCAATTAGAAAATGAGCGAAGAAAACCAACTATAGATATGTTAGATAAAATTGCAGATGGCATAACTACCATGTTAAAAAACAATAAGAAAAATTTAAAAGATTTAGATAATTTTAATATTACAAGTGCAATGCTTTTAACTTATGATAAAAATCATAAAACAAATTTTAGTAGGATAGATGAAAAGAAATAACCATTAGTGATTATTTCTTTTTTTCAAATATTAATTCTTCAAAGTTTACCAACTTTATATTATGCTTTATTTTTAACAAAGATATTGCATTTTCTATTATTTCTTCCTTTTCTTTTTTACTAAATTTTGGTTGTTCATATAAAGAATTATAAATTGTACTTCCAGATATATTGTGATATTCTTTGTTTGAAAATTCATAATTTAAATATAATAATTCTGTTAAAAGTTCTGTAGCATTTAATTTCTTAATGCTTTTTTCATTGGCTAAAAATAATTCATCTATTGACATAATTAATCCTCCATTATAAATTGCATATTACCATGCTATAAAAGGGGTTGTCAAATCATATTTATTTAGTAATAATTATAGTAATATTTAATATTATTAATTAGGACTAGCCATTGGCTAGTACAATATTAAATGTTGAACCAGGCTCAAACGTTTTCCAAATAGGCAAGTTTCTATTAATAACTTCTTCACTATAATCTTGGTAATTTTCAGGATCAAAACTAGGTTTACTCCCCATTGCTAATACTTCACCAGTTTTTGGATTCATAATAATTGCTAAAGCCTCATCACTATCATATTTAGACATTGCATTATTAAGTTCATTATCTAATGCCATAATAAGTTCAATATCTAAAGTAAGTTCTAAAGTCATACCTTTAGTGGGGGCTACATAACTATCAGGAATTTCTAATTTATTTCCTTTTCCATCACTATAATACTTTAATTCCCCATTTGTACCCGTTAAATATTTATCATAAGTAAGTTCTAATCCCGATAATCCTTGATTATCTCTTCCAACAAATCCAATAATATGTGATAGTGCATCTTTATACGGGTAATATCTTTTAGTATCTACTACTAAGTATACGCCATCATACCCTAAGGCATCTATTTTATCGGCAACCGTGCTATCTAAATCCATACCTTTTCTAATTATTTCCATACTACTATTTTTAGATACATATTTATATACATCTTCATAATCACAGTTTAATATAGAAGCAATATCCCTAGATACTTTTTCTTTGTCTTCTATCTGATTAGGAACTACATAAATAGTTGTAGTAACTACACTTGTTGCAAGCACTACACCATTTCGATCAACTATATCTCCTCTTGGAGCATTAATAGTCATTTTCCTACTCCATAAATCTTCCGTTAGTTTTGATAGTTTATTATAAGATATAACCTCGATATAAAATACTTTACCAATTATTAATAAAAAACAAATAACCACTACCAATATAGCAAATCTAATTCGAATATGAATATCATTAAAAAACATATTATTCACCACTAAATAATATGTTTATATATTTATTTTAATTAATTCTAATACTTTTAATTATTTTTCATTAATAATATTAATAGGTTTAGTTTTAGAAATTTTTAAAATAGGAATAATTGAACTTACTATTAATAACTAAAGTAATTATTACAAACATACTTATTATACAATTTAAATTAAATATAATTATTTTTGCATAAAAGAATAATACTTTGGCTATATAATTATTGACAATATTTATTGCTAATAAAGTACTTATACTTGATGACATTAAAGTAAAAATATCTATTATTCCACTTTCTAACATAAAAAAATTAAAATGACATTATTAATCATTTTAATTTACATAACTTGTTTTAAATGACTTTAAGGACAAATGAAGAAAAAATATATTCATTAAATACTATGTTTTTCCTAATATAGTTAATTATTAAAGATATTAATTTGTAATATACTTATTAAACCACTCAGTAAATCCTTCTTCACTATAGTAATAGATGTCTTCATTGCTATCACTTCTTAAGAACTCTTTGATTTTACCTTTATTTATTAAGGCAAATGAAGGATAGTATTTCAAAGTTTTACCAACATATTCTTCTTTTATAGCAGAATAAGCAATTTTATAAAATGTTACATTATTTTCTTCACTAAAATTTGTAACAACACTCTCAAAATTGTATGAAGTTCCACATAATGGTTGATAGATAAATAACCCAAATGATTTTTTTTCACTTAATATTTTATCTAATTCTTCATAATCTATTTCAATAATTTCTCCAGTACCATAATATTCTTTATCGATATTAAATGGTTTATTATCTAAATATTTATAAGTACTAATACCTACTACTATTAAAAGGACAATTATGACAATTATTGCAATTATTTTTTTCATTAACTTACCTTATGTAAATTAGAAAAATCAATATCATGATAAGCAACTTTCCAAAAATCATAAGTTACTTTGCCATCTTCTAATTCCCTTTTTACTTCAACATTATTATTACCTTCATAAAACCAATAGCCACCAACATTGTAAATTTTATCTTTATCCCAACTTAATTCAATTAACATATTCTTCATCATACCTGCATAACCAGCACCACCACACATTAAGAATATGTATTTATCTTTGGGAAAAATATATTCTAATATAGACATTGATTCTTCATAATTAGCAATATATTTACCATCTGCATAAGTAAATAATGTATTGCCAGTATAAGTGTCACCTACTTCACTAGGTAGCCCTGTAACATTAACTACATATGGAAGAGGAATTACTTCAAAACCTTGAACAAATCCAGAAAGATAAGAGTCTCCACCAATTGCTTCATAATTACCTGGGTCTACTAATAAACGCATGTCACGGTAAACACTATCACCTCTACCTAAATAATTATCGATGGTACTTTCATTAATATTTTTATCAACACCAAATTGCTCGCCTCTAATGCCATCAGTAACTTCTGGCGTAGGTAATTCTTTTAACTTATTATCACTTTCATTAAATAAATAATGACTACTAACACCTCCAATTAATAAACCAACTAACAATACCCCCAACCCCATGATTATTTTCTTTATCATTAAAATTACTTCCTTTCAATAACAACTATAAAATAAATTAATAAAAAAATAAATAAAACATTGGTTGAAAAAACTCAACATTTAGTTGAATTCAAAAGTTTAGTTAACATTCTTCATTTAAAATAAGAGGTATTCTATATGTTATAGTTTCATTATCTTTTTTTGTTGCATTTATTATCAAATATAAATTGTCATCATCATATTCTCTACATATTTGTTCATAATTATCTATTGATAAAGTTAGATTTTGTAAAAATTCTTCTAAAGTAATTAAGTCTTCTTCTTGATATTTATAAGTACTAATTTTTCTTTCTAATGAGCCATCAGTTTCATATAATACACACTCAATAGTTTGAAATTCATCTAAAACATCACCACCACAATATTTAACATTGGTAATATAGATAGCGGATTTGTTTTTATTATAAGAAACACTTCCAGAAATATTAAAATTATCACAATTAGTAGTTATCGTTTTAAATTCAAAATCATATGATTTAAATAAATTATATAAATAGAAAAATATAGCCATTAAAAAAATCACAACAATACTAAACACAATAAAAAAGAAAGTTTTATTTTTTTTAGGTTTAGAAGATGAACCTAATAGTTCTTCTAAACTTATATCAAAATCATTACTTATTTGTTGCAAAAGAAAAGTATCAGGCATATTTTTTCCATTTTCCCATTTGCTAACTGCTTGATAAGTGACATTATATTTATCGGCAAATCCTTTCTGAGTTAAATTATGCTTTTTCCGTAAATTTTTAATTAATTTTCCAAATTCTTCTTGCTTCATACAATTATTATACCATAACGAATAAAAAAGAAGAATTAAATTTTTATTCTTCTACTTAAAGTACTAAATCTTCATAATATTCTTCTTGTTCTACACCTTTCATTTTATCTGGTAAGTAATCATAAATATTAATTAAATCAAAATCTTCTCCATAAATGTTTATAGAAAGATATAAATATCTAAAAGAGGAATAAGAAGATACATCAAAACTATAAGTTTTTCCTACTTCAAAGCCACTTTTATTATATTCTTCTAAAAAGCGAACCATGGCACCATCTACAGGTCTTCCAACAATTGTAATTGTATAATCACCTGGTAATCCTTCCGGAACTACAAAAGAAAATGTTGTAGAATTGGCTTTAAAACTATTTTGAAGGCTTCTAAACGCATTTTGATAATCTCTTATAACACTACTTTTAATTGCTTCTTTAAATAAATTACTAAACCAAGTAGTACCAAATTTAGAAGTATTATCTATTCCCTTATTATATGAAATATTACCATTAATTGATACTTGCATAAAAGAATATTCATCACTTCCTAATGGAAATATAACAATTTGAATATTCTTATTATCACTTTCTATATCTAGTTTGTACCACGTTTTATCATTATCTTTTATTAAATATTTGGCATTTCCCATTAAATCAACTTGAACACTAGTATTATGTAATACTGAACTTAATTCATTATTTTGTCCTTTATTTAACTCAATTGAGTCCCCCTTACTTCTATATATTTTAGTACTTTCAATTGTATATTCCGAAAATGGTTTTACTAACTCTTTAGATTTTATAAAAGTAAGATACATAGTTAATCCCGTTGTTCCAAGAAAAACTAATAGACAAATAATACCTCTTTTAAAATTATTAAGACGTTTAGTAAGAAAAAACACTATTACTAATGCGAGTATAACCCAAAATAAACAATTACTCAAAAATATTTTTAATAATTGAACTATAGTATTTCCCCAAAAATAAGAAAGTATTATTACTATAAATATAGGTAATAAATAAAGCAAAAACTTAGCAAATTTAAATGAAAATATCATATAAGCAATTAATAATAAAGGAACAGCAATAATATAAACTAATAATAACATATTTATAATCTCCTAACAAAAAAAATACTTACTTATAAGCCATTATTTCATTAATCACTTAAATTAGCAAGTATTTTTTATTAATTATCTTGAATTGCGTTTTTTAAGATTATATAAACTATAACCAATTGCAGCGATACCAACAAATCCTAGAGAAACATAAACTAAAATGTTATCTGATGTTTTTGGTGTTTCAGGAGTTTCTGGAGTTGTTGTTGGAGTATCAGTACTACTTGTTACTTCACTATCTGAATAAGCAATTGCATATTCTGAGAATTTATCAGTACTAAATGATAGTGTTTTACCATCTTCTGATAATTTAGCATCAAGTATTTCTACTGCACCTTCATGATGTCTTACAATATAGTAAGTTCTTGTATAGCCAGTTTTTACTGCTTCAATAGTTTCTGGTAATAAAACAGTAAATTCAATTGGACTAGATAGTTCTGTAATAGGTGCTAATAAAGTATCAGTACCTTTTTCTTTTACAGCAATGTTAATGTCAAGGTAATCAACTATAGTAACGTTAGTTGCTTTTTTATCTAAAACTTCTTTAACTTTAGTTGCAACTTCTTCTTTTACTTCAACATTTTCAACAGTTACTTTAACAACACTATCTTTACCATCAATTTCTGCAAGAATTTTGTCATCTTTACTAATTGTATCAAGTAAAACTTCTTCTACTTTTGCACTTTCAGTAACACCAGCAGTTACTTCTTTAACAGGTTCTTCAGTATTAATTACTGGAGCGTCTGCTTCTACTTTATTTAATCCATAAACAACTGAGATAGTAACTTCACTATCAGGCATTGTAAATGTATTATCACTTGGAATAAATTCTACTTCATTACCACTTGCATCAAGTATTTTAACACTACTTAATGAGTAACCTTCATTTGGTTTTAATGTAAGTTTAATTACATCACCTTTTGTTGCTTCAGTCTTGTCAACTTCAACAGTACCAGCAGTTACACTGCCAATATTTACTTTATTAATTTTATATACATAGTATTCATCAACTAATAATTTTGCTAAGTAACCAGACTCAACATATTCTGAAACATCATTACTATAAATACCACCAGTTAATGATGTATTTATTTTACCTATGTAACTTGCGTTACCAAAACCACTTATTGGAGTAACTCCTAAATCTTTAAAATCTACAACTTGATAAGCAGTTCTCGTATCACTATTTGTATTTAATATTGCAGAACCAGAAATAGATACGTTCATACTTTGTTCAACTTTACCTAAATCATAAATTCCAATAGCACTACCTTTACCATTAAAACTTTCAAATTCACCACCAGTAATTTTTAAATCTAAGATATTAGTTTCTCCTTCAATTTTAGTAGTATAAGTACCACCAATTACATATAGAGCATCTGGAAACCATACATTACCACTATAAGCATAAGCAGGTTCACCACTAATTGTATCTGTTGGCATATCGATGTAATCATTAATTGCAGTAATTACACCACCAGAGATATTTACTTTACCCATACGAAGGGAAATACCACCCAATATTTTACCACCAGTTACATCTAAACTGATAGGTCCTGGCATATAAATTGCAGGTCCCATTGCGGCTTCAATTGTTCCACCAGACACTACAAATGTCATAGCACCTTTAGTGTTATTTCCTGATAAAGCAGCATATTTTGATGAAACAGTTCCACCTAATACTTTAACTACTGCATTGTCAGTATAAAGTCCATAATCATTTGCTACTTCAATAGTTCCACTTTCTAATGTGAAATAAGCAGCACTATCAAGACCATGTACTTCAACATTATTTGTACTAACTATTTTTCCTGTAGTACCACTATCACGAACAGTTAAAGCACCATTTACCACCATTTCGCTAGTTAAAGTTTGACCATTTAAATCAATGATAATATCTTTATCACTAGCAATAGTGATATTTTCTGTATAACTTGTATCTAATGTAATAACAGATCCATTACTAGCCTCATCAATTTGACTTTGCAAAGTAGCAGCCATTACTAAATTAGGAGCAAAAATCATACAGAAAACACTCAATAATCCATAAATTTTCTTTTTCATTTTTCTTCCTCCTCTTTGAATTATCTTCAAACTTTTCCTTTCTATGCTAACTATATCACAATAAGTTCACAAAAACAATTACCAAAATGTCATTTGACAAAATATAACAATATTTACACTTCTTTAACATTATATGCTAATATGGATTTTTTATTACAAAAAAATACACTAAAATTAATAGCGTATTTTATGGAGTTAGTGTAACATATAATTCCATATCACTAGTTATATTAGTACCTACTTCTATACTTTGACTACTAACATAACCATACCCTTCAGTATATAAAGTAATACCTAGTAAATTTGTATAAGTCATTACTTCACTTAAACTCCAACCAGTTAAATCTTCTAAAATATAATCACTACTATTAGTAACTAAAAATACTTTACTATTTTCAATTACTTTTACTCCTTTTAAAGGGTATTGATTAATTATATATTTACCACTACCTAAAGTATAAACTTTTAATTTTTTATTCTTTAATTTATCAACTATCTCTACTACTTCGGCACTAATATAATTATCTAAATTAATTATTTTTTCTTCAATATCTTCTTCATTATTTTCAAGCCCTAAATGTGATACGATATTATCAATTATCTTTATAAATTCTTTAGCAATATTTGATGCTGTTGTATTAATTTGTTTGACTGCAATATAGACAATATACTCTGGATTTTCTTCAGGAAAAATACCGGCAAAACTTCTAATATAATCATTTGCCCCATCTAAGTATCCTCCACTTGGACTTGCTATTTGGGCTGTACCTGTTTTACCAATAATTGTTGTTTTTGAAGGTTGCCATACTTTACTTGATGCAAGTCCATCATATACAACATTATGCATTAGCCTCTTCATGTAATCCATTGTCTCTTTACTATATACTTTTTCTACTTCTTCTCTTTTACCTTCATAAACAATTTCCCCATCACTATTAACTATTTTATCAACAATATACGGTTTTACTGTAACGCCATCGTTAGTAAGGGCACTTAAGGCTTGTAACATTTGAATTGGTGTTACTGTTATACCTTGACCAAAAGATGCTGTCGCAAGTTCACTTTTATATTGAAAATTAATTGTCCCTTTTACTTCATTAGCAAGTTCTATTCCAGTAACACTACCAAAACCTAAATTTTTATAATAATCAGTTAAGGTATCTACCCCAAGTTCTAAGGCTAAATTAGTCGCCGCAACATTGGAAGAATAAGCAAACCCTGTATCATAAGTAATTGTACCCCAACCATTTTTATTAAAATCTTTAATAGTAGTTTTACTATCTACTTCAACACTTCCTGATTTAAATTCTTCACTACCATCATATTTTCCTTCTTCTATACTCGTAGCAAAAGAAAATATTTTCATTGTACTACCGGGCTCATATTCATAACTTACTAAAGGATTCATATAACTAGTAATATCTAATTTATTGGGATTAAAATTAGGATAAGTAGAAGATGCTACTATTGCTCCTGTATCTGCGTTCATTACTGTAAAAATCAACCAGTCCATTTCATAATTACTAGATAAATTACTAACTAATTCTTCGGCAAAAATTTGAATATTACTATCAAGCGTTAAATAAATATCATTGCCATCAGTAGCATCTTCCTTAATAACTTCAGCACTAGGCAAAGTATAACCATAAGCATCAGTTTGATAAGTGGTTTTACCATTTTCACCACTTAATTCTTCATCATAATATGACTCTATTCCAAGTTCTCCTTTAATTTCCCCACTGTCTTGTTTTTTCGCATAACCTATTATGTAAGAAGCAAAAGACCCCATATTATATGTTCTTTTTTGTCCTTGAATAAAATCTATTCCTGGTAAATCATAAGACTCTATTTTATTTTTAACAGATTCACTTAAATTACTACCTAACACCCCAAATTCTACTTGATACCTATCTTCTTTATTAAGTCTTTCTAAAGCCTCTTTATAATCTATTCCCAATACTTCATTTAATATTTTGGCTGTATATTCTTTATCTACTACATGTTGTGGGTCCGAATCATCTGTCGTTCTTCTTTCATCTAAATAAGCAATTATTGTATAAGAATTAACTGTTTGGGCTAAAGTTTCTCCATATTTATCATAAATATTTCCTCTTTTAGCATATATAACTTCTGTTTTTGTATTTCTATTTTCCGCAAATTCACTTAAATTAATTCCATCAATTGTACTACTTAAAGAAATATAAGAAAGTCTTACAATTATTGCCACAAAAAGAAAAGCCACAATAAAAATAATGACTTTTGGTATCTTTACTGTAACTTTTCTTTTCACTCTTTCACCTTCTATTCGTTATCTATTATAACAATATTATCACTTATATAAGAAAGTCCATATAATTTGGCTATCTTTTGAATATTTTCCATACTAACTAATTCATTAACTTGCATCTCTAATGACTCATTAGTACTTTCTTGTTTGACAATTTTACTTCTTAATTTTTCTGTCTTAATATTAGTTTCTGATAATAATGCTTTACTGAAAACATTAACAGTTGGAATAGCAATAACTAAAGCAAGTAAAACAAAATACATAAATATTTCACCCTTTAATAACTTTAATCTTTTATTACTCTTCCTTTGCATTATATCATAACCTTTCTATAATTCGTAATTTTGCACTATGACTACGACTATTTTCTTTTAATTCTTTTTCACTTGCCACTATTGGCTTCTTATTTATTATCTTAATTAAGGGCTTATATTCTTCCGGAATATTAGGGATTCCCTTAACTAATTCATTAACTTCACTATATTTTTTAAATGTCTTCTTTACTATTCTATCTTCTAATGAGTGAAATGTAATAACTACCGCTCTTCTTCCCTTATTAAGTAAATCAATAGCATCAGGCAATACTTTTTTTAATACTTCTAATTCATTATTTACTTCAATTCGAATAGCCTGAAATATTTTTCTCTCGGGGTGATTTTTATAAAAATATTTTGCCCCAACAGCCTTTTTTATAATATCTACTAATTCTAATGTTCTCTTAATTTCTTTTTCTTTTCTTCTCTTTACAATTGCTTTAGCAATTGCCTTTGAATTCTTTTCTTCCCCATATTCATAAAAACATTTTACTAAATCACTTTCACTATATTTGTTTACGACATCGTACGCACTAAAAGTGCTATCTAAATTCATACGCATATCTAAGGGTGCATCTTTCATAAAGGAAAAACCTCTTTTTTCATCATCTATTTGGGGAGATGAATTTCCTAAATCAAATATTATGCCATCAATTTTATTGATACCTAATTTATTTAAAGCATTTTTTAACTCACTAAAATTAATACCTAATATTTTATAATTTTTCCCTACTTGACTTAATAAGTTATCTGAATATATTCTTGCTTCCTCATCTTGGTCTATTCCAATAAGTAAGCCTTTATCATTTAACCTCTCAAGTACTAGTTTACTCATTCCGGCATACCCAAGTGTTGCATCAACATAGATACCATCTGGCTTTATATTTAAAGCCTCAATAACTTCACAAGCCATCACACTATAATGCTTCATCAGATACTCCAAATAAGTTTTCGGCGATGCTCTCCATCTTCGATGCATTTTCATTCATGAATTTATTAAATAAAACTTCGTCCCATATTTCAATACGGTCATTTACGCCGATTATAACACACTCTTTTGTTAAACCGGCGTAGCCAACCAATGGGGAGGTAATATTGATTCGACCATTTTTGTCGAATTCACATACAGTGGCTCCAGCAAAGAAGGAACGCATAAATGTACGGGCATCTTTTTTAGTAAATGGTAGTTTATTTAATTTGGAAACAACTTTTTCCCACTCTTCCATGGTATATAAGTATAAACATTGTTCTAAACCTCTCGTTACAACGATTTTTTCATCAGTCTTCCGAAAGTCTCTAGGTAAAACAATTCTTCCCTTATCATCAATATTATGATGATATTCGCCCATGAACATTATGTATCCCCCACTTTCTTCCACAGTCTTCCACTGTCTACCACCATTTTACTATAAACCCCATTAAAAGTAAATAACTATTCCCAAATTGTTAAGACACATCTTCTAATTGACGTTTTTTTGACACAAAAAAACTCCATCTCTATTTAAGAAATGAAGTTATAATAATAAACTTAATCTTTTAAAGTTCCAATTGAAACAACATATACGCCATCATCACGTTTATAAGAATAATTTGCACCGGTTAAAACCATCAAAAATGAAGGCTCTCCACTTTTTTTAATGTCTACCCGTTCTTTAAATTTTAATAAATTATTAGCGGCTTCATCTACATAACCTGCTCCAAGTTTTATTTCGACTGCTCCCCATTTTCCACTACTAGTCCGAACGATAGCATCAACTTCAAAATCTTTTTCATCTCGGTAGAAAGTTACATTTCCGCCATTATTTTCTGCATATATTTTTAAATCTCGCATGCAAAGAGACTCAAAGAAAAATCCAAAAGTATTTAAGTCATTAATTAAATCGCTTGGACTTATTTCCAGTGTTGCTACCGCAATAGAAGGGTCAACAAAATACTTTTTTGGTTTGGTACGAATAGCATATTTACTTCTTAAATTCAAATTGGTAGCATTAACATTTTCAATTACAAAAAGTTTTTCTAATGTATCTAAATAATCTTTTATTGTTGGCCTAGAGATATCATCATCAAAATTATTTCTTCTTTTATTTTTTTTAATAATATTTCATGATTTATACTATAAAAATATTTACTAATATCTATTTTTAAACAATATATTTCTTTATCTTTACCCTTTAATCTAATTTCATTTATATAATCAA
>CALVZO010000015.1 GCA_944372545.1 uncultured Bacilli bacterium
TTCATTAATATAATAATTTATGGGTGATGAATTTGTATATATTAAAAAATGCTTTAAAAAGTATTATGAGAAGTAAGGGAAGAAATATTTTAATTGGTATTATAATTATTGTCATTGCTAGTGCTTGTACAATAATTTTAGCCATTAGAAATTCGGCCCAAAGTTTAGTTTTGGCTTATCAAAATAAGTATGAAGTGACATCTTCAATTGGAATGAATCGAGATAATTTAATGAATTCTTTTAAAGAAGATAATTCAAAGGAAGATATGATTGAGTCATTTAATAATATTGAAAGTCTAACCGTAGAAGAAATAGATTCTTATGGTGATAGTGATTATGTTAAAAGTTATTATTATACTTATAGTTTAGGCTTAAATTCGAGTAATGTTGAAAGTGCAAGTGATAGTTTAGTAAAAGAAACCACTAAGGAATTAAAAATGTCACCGGGAGGTTTTGGAGGTATTACTACAACAACTGAAGAAATAAAAAATATGAAAACTGAAAGTGGTGAATTTACTTTAATAGGGTATAGTTCATATGAAGCCATGAGTGAATTTATAAATGGTAGTTATGTAATAGTAGAAGGTAATGTAAGTAGTGATTTTACTAGTGATACTTGTGTTATTAGTGAAGAACTTGCTACTTTAAATGATTTAGAAGTTAATGATGTAATTGTCTTAACAAGTCCCAATGATGAAGATATAGCTTATGAACTTACAATTACCGGAATTTATAAAGAAAATAGTGAAGACGCTAGTAATATTAATAATATGTTTTCTAATTCTGCTAATAATATTATTACTAATAATCAAGTTATAATAAATATCTTAGATTTAGATGAAGATTTAAATGCCACAATTAATCCGACTTTTATTTTAACTAGTGCTGATGTTTTTGAAGATTTTAAAGTAAAAGTTGAAGAAAAAGGATTAAGTGATTATTATACTGTTACTAATAATTTAGAAGAAGTAGAAAACGCTACTAAATCAATAAGCAGTGTTTTTAATTATTTAACATTTTATGGAAATTCATTAATAAATTTGATATACTACAAGTGAAATAAATTAAGATGTAGAAGGTGTAAAAATGAAGTTAAGATTACCAAATAATAATTATGATTATGATTTAGATTACTTAAAAGATGAATTTAATTATGAAATTATTAAAAGGGGAGAAGATTATTATGAAAGTAATCATGTTTTAAAATGCTATAAAAATAATTATAAATATTATGCTAAAGTAAGTGGTAATAATGGTAATGAATATGATGTGGAAATTGATTTATATAATTTAGAAATGCATTGTAATTGTCCATGTACTTTTCCTTGTAAACATGAATATGCGGTCATTTTAGCAATTGAAAATCATGATTATGAAAATATTTCTTTAAAACCGGAAGTAAGAAAAATAGAATATGACTTTAAAGAAATAATTAAAAAGATTCCAGCAAATAATTTAAAAAAATACTTATTAAGTTCTAAAAGTATAGGTAAAGTTTATTTTGAAACGACTACATTTAATGAATATTTTATTAATTATTTACCAAAACAAAAATATATTTATTATTACAATAATTTATATAATTCTATTAGTATAAATAGTGATTATTTAAATTTATTAGAAAGATATTTAGAAATGATTAAATTGTATATAGATAAAAATGAATTTAATGAAGGATTTAAAATAATTAAAAGTATAATTGACAGTTTTAAAGATACTAAAAGATTAGATAATGAATATTTTATAAATAAAATGCCTCTTATTGGTATGTATTTTCGAATTATTTATAGACATGCATCACCTAGCACTAAGAATTTAATAGATGATTACATTGAAAAACTAATTAATAATAATTATTATAGTAGTTATTATTTAGAAGATATATTTAATAATTATAGGTGAATATGGCAAGGAAAAGAAAGAAAAAAAATAGTAAAAATATTATTTTATTAATACTTATTCTATTTATACTTATTTATAATACTTTTTATGAAGAAATAAATAATTTTATTAAAAGTTATGCCTATAATGAAATTCCAACTAATTCAAATATTAGTATAACTGACATACCTGATTATAATGGTAGTATATATATTGAAATAAATAATAATATTCCGGAATTTAATGAAAGTGAAATGTCTACAGAAAGTTTTGAAAAATATAGTTCACTAGATAGTTTAGGAAGATGTGGAACTGCTTATGCTAATATTGGAATAGATTTAATGCCTACTGAAGAAAGAGGCAGTATTGGAATGATTAAACCTAGTGGTTGGCATACAGTTAAATATGATATTGTTAATGGTAAATATTTATATAATAGATGTCATTTAATTGGGTACCAATTGTCTGGAGAAAATGCTAATCCGGAAAATTTAATTACTTGTACAAGACAAATGAACGTTAAAGGCATGCTTCCTTTTGAAAATATGGTAAGAGCTTATGTTAAAGAAACATCTAATCATGTATTATATCGAGTAACTCCAATATTTGAAGGAGATAATTTACTTGTTAAAGGAGTACAAATGGAAGCATTATCTATTGAAGATAATGGGGAAGGTATTAAATTTAATGTTTTTGTTTATAACATACAAGATGGAATAGAAATAGATTATTTAACAGGAGATAGTAAGTTAAAAGAATAATTATTTTGAATCTTTATTTTTAAGAAATTCACGGAGCATTTTTGTAAGTGCTCTTTTTTCAATTCTTGATACATAACTTCTTGATATTCCAATGGAATCAGCAATCTCTTTTTGGGTTAATTCTTTTTCATTATTTAATCCATATCTTTTAATAATAATTTCTTTTTCTCTTTTATTTAATTTTTTTAGATATTTATTAAGAAGAGAAATATTATCTTTAATTTGAATTTTATCTAAAATATCTTCTTGTTTATCAACAATTAAATCAGCCAAATTTATTTCATTTCCTTCTTTATCATAGCCAATTGAGTCATTTAAAGATATTGTAAATTGATTTTTTTTATTACTTCTATAATACATTAAAATTTCATTTTGAATACATCTTGCAGCATAAGTTGTAATTTTAACTTTTGGTGTTTTTTTATAAGTATCCACTCCTTTTATAAGCCCAATTGTTCCAATAGATATTAAGTCATCTGTAAGATTTTCTTTATTATCAAACTTTTTTACAATATGGGCAACTAATCTTAAATTATGTTCAATTAATTTATTTCTTGCATCTTTATCACCACTTAGCATTAAATCAACATAATGTTCTTCTTCTTCATTTGATAAAGTTGGAGGAAAAACATTATTTCCGTAACTTCCCGTAAAGAAAATCATACTTTTAATTAAACTAATAAAATTAAATAACATAAAACACTTCCTAGTTAAATTATATGTAACTAAGAAAAATTATTAATGTATTTTTATATGCAAAAAAAATAATAAATAAAAGAGAAAATTCTTTTACTTATTATTTAAACAAGTTTCGATCATACTAACAACTACGTTATTAAATGAAGTATTGTTTTCTTTAGCAATTTTTTCAATTTCCTTAACATGATTTTCCTTTAGATAAAGGGTCTTATATGTCGCGGGTACTTTGTCTTTAGTTTTCTTAGGAACAAAACTCATTATAAACCCCTCCTTTACAAAAATTTTATTATATTAAAAAAACAAAAGATAAACTAGAAAAATCTAATACTTATGCTGAATAGAAAAAAATTAATCTTTAAATAAGGTGTATTTTTCGGTATAATATTTTTAGGTGATTATATGAAAAAAGTAGTTTTAGTCGATGGCAATAATTTATTATTTCGTTCATATTTTGCCACTGCTTATACTGGTGTAATAATGCGTAATAGTAAGGGTTTTCCGACCAATGCCTTGTATGGTTTTACCCAAATGATTAATAAAATTATTGCTGAAGAAAAACCAGAATATATGGTTGTAGCATTTGATAAGGGTAAGAATTTTAGAAAGGAAAAATATGACTTTTATAAGGAGGGAAGAAGTGCAACACCAGATGATTTGAAGTTGCAAATGCCGATAGCAAGACGTGTTTTACATGCTCTAGGTGTCGCATATCTTGAACTTACGCCATATGAAGCAGATGACATAATCGGGACAGTTGCAGCATGCGCAGAAGATAATGATGAATATTATTCTTTAATTGTATCTTCTGATAAAGACCTATTACAATTAATAAGTTATGAAACAGAAGTTAAACTTTTAAAACAAACTGGATTTATTGAATTTAATGAAACTACTTTTAAAAAAGAATATGGAATAGACCCGATTAAAATAATTGATTTAAAAGCCTTAATGGGAGATTCTTCTGATAATATTCCTGGAGTTAAAGGTATTGGAGAAAAAACGGCTTTAAAACTACTTCAAGAATATGGTTCATTAGATAATATATATCAAAACATTGATAAAATTAAAGGTAAAGTGCAAGAAAAATTATTATTAGATAAAGATAATGCTTATTTAAGTTATGAACTTGCTACTATTTATAGAGAAGTACCAATTGATGTTAATTTTGAAGATTTTAAATATCAAGGCTCTAATGTTAATGAATTAAAAGAAGTATATGAAGAATTAGAATTTAATTCATTTTTAAAAAATATAAATAGAGAAGAAATTAATCATGAATATAAAGTAATTAATGATATTAATGATATTGAACTTAATAAAGATATGGCTTTTTATCTTGAATTAGATAATAATAATTATCACCATGCCAATATTTTAGGAATGGGCTTAAGTACAAAAGAAAATAATTATTTTATACCTGCTAATTTAGTAAGTGATGTTTTTAACTATTTAAGTAAGGAAAATTTAGTAACATATGATTTAAAGAAAAGTTTAGTTAATTTAGGAATTGATATTAAATGTGATTTTGATTTAATGATAGCAAGTTACTTATTAAATAAAAGTAGTGAAGAAGATATAACGAAATTAATGCGTGAATATAGTATTGATATAAAAAGTTATGATGAAGAGAAAAAAGATAATTTTAGCAATTTAGAAGAGTTAGTAACATTAAAGAGTAGTTTTATTTCTAAATATCACGAAGAATTTAAAAATAGTTTGAAAGAAATTAATAATGAAGATATTTTTAATAAGATAGAGATGCCTCTTACATATGTACTTAGTGATATGGAAAAATTTGGTTTTAAGTATAATCCTAAAGATATGGAACCAATGCGTATTGAAGTAAAAGAAAAGTTAGATAATTTAAATAAAGAGATTCAAGAATTATGTGGTTGTACTTTTAATGTGGCAAGTCCAAAACAACTTGGTGATGTTTTATTTGAAAAGTTAGAACTAGATAAGGGTAAAAAAAATGCAAGAGGTTATAAAACTGATAGTAAGACTTTACAAAAGTTAGAAGGAAAACACCCAGTTATTAGTAAAATACTTGAATATCGTAATTTAGCCAAATTATATAATACTTATATTGAAACTTTAGATAGTTATTTATTAAGTGATGGTAAAATTCATACAATATTTAATCAAACTTTAACGAGAACGGGTCGACTTTCTTCAAGTGAACCTAATTTACAAAACATACCAACTAGAGAAGAATATGGAAAATTGATTAGAAAAGCCTTTGTTCCTAGTTATGATATTTTAGTAAGTGCCGATTATTCACAAATTGAATTAAGAATGCTTGCTCATATTTCTAATAGTCCTGAGTTAATTAAGGCATTTGTTAATGGGGAAGACATTCATACAAAGGTCGCCGCAGATATTCATGGTATTAGTGAAAGCGCAGTTACAAAACACATGCGTAGTATGGCAAAAGCCGTTATTTTTGGCATTGTTTATGGTATAAGCGGTTATGGACTTGGTGAAAATTTACAAATGACTCCGAAAGAGGCCAAAATGTTTATTGATAAATATTACGAATTATATCCTCATGTTAAAGAATATATGGATAATATTATAAAAAGTGCTTATCAAAATGGGAAAGTTACTACTATGTTTGGAAGAATTAGAAATATTGATGAGTTAAAAAGTAGTAATTTTATGACTAGACAAATGGGAGAAAGAATGGCTTTGAATACTCCAATTCAAGGTAGTAGTGCAGATATTATGAAAATGGCTATGATTAAAATTTATGAAGAATTAAAGAAAAATAACTTAAGTAGTAAAATGGTTTTACAAGTTCATGATGAAATTATAATAGATGCAAAAGAGGAAGAATTAGAAAAAGTGTGTGAAATATTAAAAGATACAATGGAAGGTATAGTTAAGTTAAGTGTGCCATTAAAAGTGGAGATTAATACCGGTACTAATTGGTATGAGGTAAAATGATATGGATTTTAATAAAATAATTGAAAAATATAATTATGGAGAAAAGTTAGGTAATTTATTAAAACAGATATACGAAGAATTTGTTCTTTATTTTGGAGTTGAACAAGATAGTATAATTTATGAAGCGTTTTTAAATTGTGAAATTATAGTGGGAGAAAATTGCTATGAAGCATTAAAAAAACGCAATTTATTAAGCGAAAATACAAATGAGTTAGTAAACGAAGGCGATTTAAAAAGAGCATCTGGTGTTTATTCTTCAATGCCTTTAATTAAAGTTAATGAGAAAAATAACGAATTTGTATTAGAACATATTAAAAGAATAGTTTGTATTAGTAGTGATAATCTTGATTTAGAGTATGTTTTATCTTGTTTAATTCACGAACTTTCGCATTTAGTGAAAAGTTATTATAAAGAATATTCATTAGAAAATAATATTTTAATTGAAAGAAGTGGATTAATAGAAAGATATTATAATTTATCTAAAAGTGCGGGAGAAATAAAAAAAGACTTTATAAAAGAAAAAGGAGTCGGTTTAGAAGAAGGCTTTACATCTGTTTTAGAAGAAGATATTGCCAAAAGAATAGTAAATCCTTCTTATAAATCTTCCGGTTATGGTGTAGTAAATGTTGCAGCAAGAAATTTTATCAAAAGTGATGAAGATTTAAAAATGTTTATAATGGCTGAATTTTATAAAGATAAAAGTGAAATAATTAAAAAGTATGGAGAAAAATATTACGATTTAGAGTTAGTAGTAGATAAAATTTATAAATATTCACTAGATTTATTCGCTAATATATTTGATAAGGAAAGATTCAACATGATAAAAGAAGAAATGAATAATTATTTGAAGACAGAATATCTTCCTCTTATGGAAGAAATTATGCAAAATAAAAGGGAGTTAAAATAATGCCAGAAATCGCAGAAGTTGAGACAGTTAGAAATACATTAAAGAAAAAAATATTAAATAAAAAAATTAAAGATATTAAAATAAATTATGCTAAAATGTTAGATAATAGTGAAGAAGAATTTAAAAAGTGTCTAATAAATAATGAATTTATTGATATTTTAAGAAAAGGAAAATGGTTAATATTTGAGTTACATAATTATTACTTATTAAGCCATTTACGAATGGAAGGAAAATTTTTTCTAAAAAATAGTGAGGAGTCCCTTGAAAAACATGAACATATTATTTTTACATTTACTGATAATACTGATTTAAGATATCATGATACAAGAAAATTTGGCCGAATGAAAGTTATAAAAAAAGAAGATTTAGATAGTACCGAAGAAATAAAAAAACAAGGAATTGAACCAATTGACAGTGCTTTATCTAAAAGTTATTTATTAGAAAAATTTAAGGGTAAAAAAATGCCTATTAAAACAATGTTATTAAATCAAGAAGTAATAAGTGGACTTGGTAATATTTATGCTGATGAAGTTTTATTTGCATCAAAAATACACCCGCTTAGAAAATCCGGTAGTATCACTTCCTTAGAGTGTGAACGCATAATTAAGACAAGTAATAATATAATTTTAAAGGCAATAGAGATGGGAGGAACAACTATAAAAAGTTACACATCAAGTCTAGGTGTTTATGGTAAATATCAAAATTATTTAAAAGTTCATAAGAAAGAGGGTATGCCTTGTCCTATTTGTCAAAATAAAATAAAAAGAATAAAAGTTGGCGGCAGAAGCACATATTTTTGTGATAAATGTCAACATTAGAAAGTATTATGAATAAAAATATAAAAAACATTTTAAAGAAAATTGAAGATAATGGGTATAAAGCCTATTTAGTTGGCGGTTATGTAAGAGATACATTACTCGGAAAAAAATCTTATGACATTGATATTTGTACTAATGCGTTACCTGTAAATTTACATAAATTATTTCCAAATAATAATAATAGCAATAATTATGGTGGATTTAATTTAAAAATTAATGAATATAATATAGATATTACGACTTTTAGAGAAGAAATAAAATATGAAAATAGAAAACCAACCGAATTAATTTATATTGATTCACTTGAAAAAGATATTTTAAGAAGAGATTTTACAATTAATGCAATATGTATGGATAAAAATGAAAAAATTATTGATTTAGTTGGAGGAGTAAACGATTTAAATAATCATCTTATCAAA
This sequence comes from uncultured Bacilli bacterium, assembly GCA_944372545.1. GTDB lineage: Bacteria > Bacillota_I > Bacilli_A > RF39 > UBA660 > SIG200. The sequence goes on from CALVZO010000015.1 coordinate 8,432, forward strand.
GTAATTGGTGATGTAGATACAAAATTAGAAGAAGATCCATTAAGAATACTTAGAGCAATTCGTTTTGCGTGTGTTCTAAATTTTGATATTGATGGGGATTTATATGAAGGTATTTGTAAATACAATAAACTTATTTTAACTTTATCTAAAGATAGAGTTAAATCTGAATTAAATAAAATACTTATGAACAAAAATTATTTAAAAGGATTAAAATTACTAAAAGACACTAATATTTTAGAGTTATTAGAAATTGACTATGAAGATATTACTTATGTTAACGATATATGTGGAATGTGGGCCCAACTTAAAGCCCCAAATTTTGCATTTACAAAACAAGAAAATATGAATATAATAAACATTAGACAAATTATAAATGAAGGAGTTATAAATAACTTTACTTTATTTAAATATGGTCTATATAATTCTTTAGTAGCAGGTAAAATATTAAATATTAAAGATAGTGTGATTAATAAAATGTATAATAAATTACCAATAAAATCTAAAGATGATTTAGATATAAATGGTGAAGAAATTATAGATAGTTTAAATATTCAGCCATCTAAAAAAATTAGGGAAGTAGAAGAAGAATTAATAAGGGAAATATTAAATAACAAAATTCCCAACAAGAATAAGGAATTAAAAAAATATATTATAAATAGAAAAGAGAATTGATTATGAAAGGTAACAAAAAATTTGTCATTGATGCTAATTTTATCAAACAAGCAAGTCTTTTAAATTTAGAATTAAATGAATTTTTGTTACTTATTTATTTTGATAATTCTGATGAGTGTATTATAGATTTTAATTTAATTAGTAATAAATTAAAGATTAAAAGAGAAACAGTTTTAGAGGCATTTAATAATTTACTTACTAAAAATTTAATTACAATAGTAAGTGAAAAAAATGAATCGGGTAAAAGATATGATCGTGTCTCTTTAGATAATTTTTATAATGGTATTAAAGAAACAAGAAAAAAAGAAGAAACAACAAATTTAAAGAAAAGTATTTTTTCTATTTTTGAAAGTGAATTTAAAAGGCCATTAAGTGGAATGGAATATGAAATAATTAAGGCTTGGTGTGAAAAAATGTATAACGAAGAACTTATTTTAGCGGCCTTAAAGGAAGCCGTTTATAATGGGGCAACTAATATAAGATATATAGATACTATTTTGCACGAGTGGAATAAAAAAGGTTTTAAAACTAAAGAAGATATTGATAATTATTTTAAAAACAGAAATGATTTTAAAAAATTAGAAGATACAAGTCTTTTTGAATACAATTGGTTGGAGGATTATGATAAGTAGTAGGGAAGTAATAGAAAATTTAGATAAATTAATACCTAATCCAAAATGTGAATTAAATTACACTAAAGATTATGAATTATTAATGGCTACTGTATTGTCTGCTCAGTCAACAGATAAAAGAGTTAATATGGTAACTGAAGAATTATTTAAATATTCTTTAAGTGACATTGCTAATATGGATAAAAAAGATTTAGAAAATATTATAAGGCCAGTTGGTACTTATTCAAGAAAATCTTTTTATTTGCAAGAAATTGCAAAACATTTATTAAAAGATTATGATGGAGTAGTTCCAAATGACCGCAATTATTTAGAAACCCTACCTGGAGTTGGAAGAAAAACTGTTAATGTAGTTGTATCTAATTTATTTAATGATCCCGCTATTGCAGTTGATACTCACGTTGAAAGAGTTTCTAAAAGACTTGAACTTGCTAAAGAATATGATGATGTCTTAATCGTGGAAGAAAAATTGATGAAAACTTTTCCTAAAGAATTATGGAGCAAATTACATCATCAATTAGTATTGTTCGGTAGATATACATGCAAAAGTCAAAAGCCAGAGTGTGAAAGTTGTCCATTTAAAACAAAATGTAAACACAAAAAAATCTAATATTGTTATTTATACCTAATTTATTATAAAATAAATATGTGGTAGATATGGGCGATAAAAA
>CALVZO010000016.1 GCA_944372545.1 uncultured Bacilli bacterium
AATTGCTCAGCAAATCCCAGTACGTGTGGAACAAGTTGGATATATATAGACAATAATGATAGTAGCAACCCAGGTAGTGGTTATGAGTGGACCATGTCGCGTTTCGATTATAGTATCTATGATGGCACTTACCGTGCGTTGCATGTGTATGCGGGCGGCTATGTCAACGCCGGCTCTTATATGAATGTATCGTATTCGGTTCGCCCAGTCTTCTATCTAACGTCCGAGGTAGAGATAGTGAGTGGAACAGGTACTATAGAAGACCCAATTATTATAAATTAACAGACTATAAGTGAAATAAATCGTCAACGAAGACGTTAAAATAGAAGACTTAACCCTTCGAGAGATATTTATATCTCTCACTTTTTATTTAATTTAATATAGTTTTATGATAGAATATAATCGTGATGTTTATGAAAGAAACTGTAGTTGTAGGTATGAGTGGTGGCGTTGATAGTGCGGTTTCAGCATACCTATTAAAAAAAGAAGGTTATAATGTAATTGCATTATTTATGCGGAATTGGGACAGTACTATTAATGGGGAAGATTTTGAAAATGATGATGTAATATGTCCGCAAGAAAGAGATTATAATGATGCGTTAGAGGTATGTAAAAAATTAGATATACCACTTAAGAGAGTTGACTTTATTAAAGAGTATTGGGATTACGTATTTAAATATTTTTTAAAAGAATTAGAGTGTGGCAGAACTCCTAATCCAGACCTTTTATGTAATAAATATATTAAGTTTGATTTATTTAAAAAAGAAGCGATAAAATTAGGTGCTGATTACATAGCAACCGGTCATTATGCAAGAATTAAAGATGGTAAATTACTTCGGGCAGTTGATTTAAATAAAGACCAAACATACTTTTTAGCAGATGTTACTCCTAGTCAATTAAAAAATGTTTTATTTCCAATTGGGGATTTAACTAAAGATGAAGTAAGAGAAATTGCTTTAAAAAATGATTTAGTGGTAGCGAAGAAAAAAGATTCGACTGGTATTTGTTTTATTGGTGAAAGAAATTATCAAAAGTTTATTAAAAATTATTTAAAAGAAAATATTGGCGATATTGTTGATGTTAAAACTAAGGAAGTTATTGGTAAACATAAGGGATTAATGAATTATACAATTGGTCAAAGAAGAAATGTTGGTATCTCTGGTAATAATGATAGACATTTTGTCTGCGGGAAAGATGTTAAAAATAATATATTATATGTCACTATTGGTGACGAAGAATATTTATATAGTGATGCTTGTTTAATTGAAAATGTCAATTTTATAAGTAGTACTCACCCAACATTTTGTACTGCTAAATTTAGATACAGAGGAGTAGACCACCCAGTAGAGTTAGAATATTTAGAGAATAATGAGATTTTAGTTAAATATAGTGGGCGGGCTAAGTCGGTTACGCCAGGTCAAGCCTGTGTTTTATATTTAGGAGAAGAGTGTCTAGGTTGTGGATTTATTAAAACTGTTTATAAAAATGGCGAAAAATTATGGTATTTATAATTTTTTAATAAATTTATGGGTATAAAATATATTTAGAAAAACAACTAATAATATATTAATAATTTCAGCAATTATTAAAGAATACAAGCCAATATGTAAAAGAGAAAATAAAGATAGAGTTATTAATTTAGTAATAACTCCTACTATAGTTATTTTCATAGTTATATGGGCTTTATCAATTGCTTGTAAAAAACTCATAAGAATAGATTCAATATAAAATAAAGGAAATATGGGAGCAAGTATTTTTATATAAGATAAGCCTAAATTAGTATCATAAATTATATTTAATATATTTGAGCCAAAGAATATTAAAATAATGGAATAACTAATACCAATAAGTAAAGAAAATATAATGGCTTCTTTAAGTCTTTTAGTAATTAATTTTTTATTATTAAGTAAGTAATGTTTACTAATTTCTGGAATTAAAGAAGATGATATAGCAGTGATAAAAAAAGAAGGGACAGTTAATATCGTAATTGTATAGGCATTATATGCCCCGTATTCTACTAATATATAATTATTGGTGTAACCTGAAAATAATAATAAATTTTTTAAAATAATTGGTTCAAAAAAGTAGCCAATATTACCGATAATTCTTGAAGATACGGTTGGAAGAGATATATTTAAGATACTTTTTAGAGTAGTTTTATCGGGAATTAAATTATTTTTAGTAATTTTAATATTTTTAGGAAGAAAGAATAGATTAATAATAATTGATACTACTTCTTCAATAAAAGAAAATAAAAATAAGGAAGAAGCGGCTAAGATATCACTAATAGCCATTATTTTGGGAACAAATATATAAATTAAAATACCTCTTATTAGTTGTTCAATTATATTTGATACAACATTAGGTATCATATTTTGTAAACCATAATAATAACCTTTTATAATAGAAGATATAGAAATAATGGGAAAAGTTAGAGCCATAGATATTAATAATATATAACATTTTTCTTCATGTAAAAGGTTAATAGCAATAAATTTAGCACTAAATAACATGGTAATTACTACTATTAAGTTAATAAACATAATAAGAATAGTAGAAGTAGATATTATTTTTAAATTATTATGTTTATTTTCTGCAATTAATTTCGATATAGTAGTAGGAAGAGCAAGAGTAGCGATAGTAATAAGCAAAGAATATGTAGGCATTACTAAACTATATAGGCCGATTACTTCGGCCCCAACAATTCTTGTGTAAATAATTCTTATGATAAAACCTAATATTTTAGTAATAATACCCCCACATATAAGTATAAGAGTAGAGGTAATAAATATATTTTTGCTTTTCATATAATCACCTTTTAAAACAAAAAAAATTATTATATAATAAATATATGAAAGAAGGTCTATATTTATGGTAAGAGAAGATACTTTTAATTCGATTAGTGATTTATATAAAAGGGTATTACCTGCCCTTAATACGAGATTAGCAGAATTAAAAAGAGAAAAAATAACTTATATAGACACGATAGATATTTGGAATTATTGTATTAATAATTGTTGGCGAAATAAAAAGAATTTAAGAATATATGAATTAGTTAGTGATATTTTAAATGTTGATAGTTTAGAATTAATTATGTATGTAAGAAAAAAATTAAAAAATGAAGAGAGTGAAATAAATGAAAGATGAAGAAATAAAGTTTAGTGATTTAATAGAAAAATTAGTATTTTTTAATGAAGATAGCATAAATAGAATAAAAGATGCTTATGAATTTGCGAAAAATGAACATATTGGTTTAAAAAGATTATCGGGAGATGATTATATAACTCACCCATTACATGTTGCAAATATCTTAGCGGATTTAAATGTTGATGAGACAACAATTATTGCAGCCCTTCTCCATGAAGTATTAAATAATGGTAAAAATACAACAAAAGAGATATTAGAAGAAAAGTTTGGTGATGATGTTGCGAAAATAGTTGATTCAGTATCTAAAATAAATAAATTAGAATTAGTAGATGAGACAGAAAGTTCAGCAATATATTTAAGAAAAGTTTTAGTAGGACTTGCAGAAGACCCCAGAGTTTTATATATAAAACTAGCAGATCGCCTTCATAATATGCGAACTAATTGGGCAATAAGAGAAGAAAAGCAAAAAGATAAGGCTAGAGAAACTATGTCTGTATTAGTACCAATTGCCCATAGATTAGGGATTAATTCGATAAAAAGTGAATTAGAAAATATTTGTTTAAAAATATTAAAACCTAATATTTATAATGATATATTAGAAAAGTTAAATAAGACAACTTTAGAACTTAATGATAATTTATTAGAAATGAAAGATAGTATTTCACATCTTTTACATGATAATGGAATTACTCATGAAATAAAGGGGAGAGTAAAAAGTGTTTATAGTATTTATAATAAACTTAATAATGGTAAAAAATATAGTGATATTTATGATATTTTAGCCTTAAGAGTTTTTGTGGAAAAAGAAGCCGAGTGTTATGCCGTTATTGGTTTAATTCACTCAAAATATCGTCCTGTTCCTAATCGTTTTAAAGATTATATAGCAAATCCGAAGGAAAATATGTATCAAAGTTTACATACAACTGTTTTTGGTAATGATGGGGAAGTTTATGAAGTTCAAGTAAGAACTTATGAAATGGACGAAATTGCGGAAAAAGGTATCGCATCGCACTGGTCATATAAAGAAAAAGGAACTAAAAAAGTGCAAGCCATTATGGAGCAAAAACTAGAGATGTTTAGAAATATTATTGAAACAAATAGCCATGAGTCTGATGCTTCATTTGAAAAAGTTGTCAATAATGATTTACTTGGAGAACTTATTTATGTTTTTACTCCAAAAGGTGATGTTATAGAACTTCCTAAATCTTCAACCCCAATTGATTTTGCTTATCGTATTCATAGTAGAGTTGGAGATACTACTACCGGGGCAATAGTAAATGATAATATTGTTCCTCTATCTTATGAATTAAAAAGTAATGATATAGTAAAAATTATAACTAATAATAATGCAACTCCTAATTTAGACTGGTTATCTTTTGCTAAAACTAATCAAGCGAAAGCCAAAATTAAATCATATTTTAGTAAAAAAGATAAAGAAGAAGTTATTGAAAAAGGAAAGAATATTTTAGAAAAAGAAATTAGAAAAAGAAAATTAAGTATTAATGATATTATTAATGAGAAAAATTTAGAAAAAATATTTAAAGATTTAAAATTAGAAAATTTAGAAGAGTTATATTTATCAATTGGTTCTCTTCGTTATACTGCCGGTTATATTATTAATTTAACTATGGAAGATAAACAAAATGTTGATGATATCTTAATAGAAAAAATTAAATCAAGAAATAATGTTCAAAATATTAAAGATGATATTTTAGTTGATGGTAATAGTAATATTATGTGTTCTTTAGCAAATTGTTGTAAACCTGTTAAGGGTGATGAAATAATTGGTTTTATTACTAAAGGAGAAGGTATTTCTGTTCATAAAAAGAATTGTCCAAATATTGAAGGCAATAAGGAAAGATTAATACCTGTTGAGTGGAATATGGCATCTACTGGTATGTATTTAACTGATATATTGCTTCTTGTAAATAATCTATCATTTTTAGTAGATTTAATGACTGAAGCAACAAAAGAAAAAATTCAAATAGTAGAGATGCATAATAAAGAAACAGATAATGGTACACTGTGTTATTTAACTGTTAAAGTTCAAAATAAAAATGATTTAGAACATTTTAAAAATCAAATTGCAAAATTTCGGCATGTTAAAATAATGGGGTAGTTATGAAAGTAGTAATTCAAAGAAGTAAAAAAAGTAATGTAGTAATTAATAATGAAATTTATAATAAAATTGATTCTGGTTTAGTTGTATTTTCTTGTTTTACCCAAAGTGATACCATAGAAGATATTAATTACATAGTTAAAAAGATAGTTAATTTAAGAATATTTGATGATGATAATAAAGTTATGAATAAAAGTATAATAGATGTATCTGGTAGAATATTATCGATTAGTCAATTTACTTTGTATGCAAATACGAAAAAAGGTAATAGACCTAGTTACATTGAGGCCTTAAATGGAAGTGAAGCCACTAAATTATATGATATATTTAATGAGTCATTAAATAAATTTGTACCAACATTTACTGGTATTTTTGGTGCCGATATGGAAGTAAATATTCAAAATGATGGGCCAATAACTATAATAATTGATAGTAAAATGAAATAATTTATGTTAAAATATTCCTCAGAAATGGGGGATTTTTTTATGGATATTTATGAAAACAAAGAAATATGTCAAAAATGTGGCGGCTATTGTTGTAAAAAATGTGGTTGTGACTACTTTGTTAGTGATTTTACTAGTATAAAACTTGCTACTATTGAAGATGCCTTAAATACAGGAAGAATTTCTATAGTGTCTGCATTAGATTTTAAAAGAATTAATAAAAAATTAACAGTAAGTCCAATTCTTTATTTAAGAGAAAGAAACGTAGGTAGAGAAGATATTGATTTATTATCATTTAAAACTAAATGTGCATCACTTACATATAATGGTTGTATACATGATTATGAAACTAGACCTAGTGGAGGAAAAACTCTTATACCTAAAGAAGATGGAAATTGTTATTCGGAAGTATCTCGAATAGAAGAATTAAATAAATGGTTACCTTATCAAAATATATTAAGTAGAGTAGTAAAAAGAAGAACAGGAAAAACTGTTTTAGAAAAGTTAAAAGAAGATGTAACAAATTTATTTTACGATATTTTAACTAGGAATTTTGATGGAGTAATGGACGCTGAATTAATTGATGTTCTTGGTATGGTTCCTTTATTAGAAGAAGTTTATGAAGATGCTTTATTTGAGGCAAGGAAATTAAAAAAAGAACAAAATATTTTGAAAAGAACAAAATAAAATTGTAATTATAAATTACTCTTAATTCGACAAATTATTCGTTATCTTTATGTTATATTAACAATAAGGGTGATATAATGAAAAAAAATTTAATACTAGTATCTTTATCAATTATATTAGGAATATTATTTACATTTTTCTTTCTTAATAAAACTAATACTTATGCTAAAGAAGAATATATGGTATATGCTTTTCAAGTTGGAGCATTTACTAATTATGACAATGCTTTAGAATTTAGTGAACAATTACCATCTAGTATAGTTATTAAAGATGATTTATATAAAATATATGTATCCATTTATAAAGATATAGATATTATTAATAAAATGGTTGTATATTTTGAAGATAATAATATAAATATTTATTTAAAAAGTATAAATGTTTCAAAAGAATTTTATGAAACACTTACTAATTATGAAGAAGTAATTAAAAATAGTGATAATATTTATGTTTATAATAAAATAAATCAAAGTATATTAAATGCTTATTTAGAGAGTGTTAAATGATAAATATATTAAAAAATAGTTATTTATTTCTCATATTATTTCTTCTTCTTTTAGGAAAAGATATCATTATTAATATTACACCCTTTTATGAAAATAATAATAATTTAATTGAGTATAAGTTACTAGAAGATAAATATAACAAATTATTAGAGTTTAATGAAATAGATTATATTTATAATAGTAAATATTATAATACTTATATAATTTATAAAGATATTTATAATTATTTAAATGAAATTACTATTCATGGAGGTATTAATAATTTTAAGAAAAATTATTTAGTTATTTATGATAATACTTTAATAGGTATAATTGATAAAGTAAATAAAAATAGTAGTCAAGTTAAATTAATTACTAATAGTAAGAGTAAAATATCAGTAAAAATAAATGATAATATTGGCTTACTTAACTTTAAAGATAATAAATTAATGGTGTCTAATTTATCTAATTATAGTGATATCAAAGTAGGAGATTTAGTATATACATCTTCGCTTGGTGATATAAAAGAGAGTATATATATTGGCATAGTTAAGGAAGTTATATTAACTAATAAAGAATTAGAAAAACAAGTAATAGTAGATTATAAAATAGATATAAAAGATATAAATTATGTAACAGTGATGGAGAATATATGATATATATATTAATACTAATAGATATTTTAATTAATAATTATACTAAATATACATCTTTTTTCTTTTTAATTTATTTATATAATAAACCATATAAATATTATTTACTTACTGGTTTAATATTAGACTTACTTATATTTAATACATATTACAATACAATTATTTTAACTATTATGTATTTTTTAAATAAGTTATATAGTAATTTTAATTTAAAAAATATTTATATCTATTTATTTATATCTTTATATAATTATACTTTATATATATTATTAAGTAATTTATTTACTTTAAATAGTGTTAGTAGTATATTCTTAAGTATTGGTAATAATTTAATATTTAATTTTATCTTTTACTATTTATCTTATCGCATATATAAAAAACAATTTAGTTAGGGGTATTTTATATTGAAGAAGTAAAGAATCTTATGAATCATAATATTAATGGGGAAAAACTTTTAAATGATAATTTGTTTTTAGGTTATCAAAAAGTTTATTTTTGAACTAATGAAAACATTTTAGGGAGTTTAAAAGTAAGTGATTTAAGTAATTATCAAAAAGCATTAGTAGTAGCAGGAAGTGGTGATCATGCCCTAAATTTAATAAATTATGGTCTAAAAGATATAACTATGTTTGATATAAATTTATTAACTGAATATTATATTTTTGGGATTAAAATACCCGCAATAATGAAATATAATTATAAAGAGTTTTTAAAATTTATGGAGGAGTTATATTCAAGTAAAACCCCTAATAAAAGAATTGGCGAATTAATTATAAAAATTCTTCCCTTTATGGAAGGTAAATATCAAATATTTTGGCTAGATATACTAGCGTTTAATTATAAGATACAAAAGAAATATAAAACTAATATTAACTTATTTGATATGTTATGTATAAAACTAGATAAAAAATCAATCCTATTTTAAATAATAATTATTTAAAAAATGAAGATGAATATAATAAATTAAAAGAAAACTTAATTAATTGTAATTATTCTTTTAAATTTGCTAATGCCAACAAATTAGATAAAGTACTTAAGGAAAAATTTGATTTAATTATGCTTTAAAATATACTAGATTATTTTGATACTTATTGGGGATTTAATTGGTCTTATGAAAATTTAAAAATATATGAAGATAGACTTAGTTCGATTACTAATAAAGATGGTTTAATTTATTTAAAATACTTTATGTATTATATTAAAAATGAATGTTATACGAGAAATGTTCCTTTTATGTCTAGTGATGTTACTGTGTTTGATTTTGAAAAAGAAATACATAAAGTTAAAAGAAATGATTCCAAGGCTTATGATGCCGTTATTTTAAAAAGAGTTAAATAAAATATTAGTAAGTTTAATATACTTTAGTGGTGATAATATGAATATAGAAGATATTAGTAAAATAAAACATAAAAGTAATAATAGTAATGTAGATGATAAAAAAATAAAATACTATAAATTTTTACTAACAAGAATATTAATAAGTATTATCATAATTATTAGTACTTGTATATTTATTAAAATAGATAGTGATAATATTTATTTAGTGGAAGATTATGTTTTTAATGATAATATTAATTTTTTAAAAATAGAGAAGATATATCAAAGTTATTTAGGGAATATTATTCCCACTGAAAATAAAATACAAGAAGAATTAGTGTTTTCTAGTAGTTATATAAATGAAGATAATTATGAAAGTTATTTAGATGGAATTAAAATAAGTTTAGATAATAATTCCCTTATTACATCTCTAATGGGTGGTTTAGTAGTATTTATTGGGGAAAAAGATGGGTATGGTAATACATTAATTATTCAAGGAAATGATGGTATAGATTATTGGTATGGCAATATTACTAATGTTGAAGTATCTTTGTATGATTATGTAGAGACTAATAAATTACTTGGAAATAGTAATAGTAATTATATTTATTTAGTCTTAGAAAAAGATGGTAATTATATAAATTATGCAAATATTTAAAAAAATTAAGATTAGTTATTATACTTATCTTTTCTTTTTAATTGGCTTCTTTTGTGGTTATTTAAAGAATTTATTAATTATTTTTATAATATGTTTTATTCATGAATTAGGACATGCTTTTTTTATTAAATTATTTAAGTATGAAATAGTTAAAATAGAAATACTTCCTTTTGGGGGATATACTTTAATAAATAAAAAAATTAATAGTAGTATTAATAAAGATATAATTATATCTTTAGGAGGTATATTTTTTCAATTATTTATTCATATATTTTTATTAATTTATAAAGAATTATTTTTAGAAACTACTTATAACTTAATAATTTATTATAATTATATATTAGTAATTTTTAATATACTTCCCATTATTCCTTTAGATGGCAGTGTTTTATTAAATAAGTTATTAGAGAAATTTTTTTCTTATAAATTAGCATTTTATTTAAATATTATAATATCTATAATTAGCTTAGGAATATTTCTACTAATTAATATAATTTTTGCGATAGATAACTTTGTAATAATTAGTTTTTTATTTTATCAAATAATTATCACTTATAAAAATTATAAATATGTTTATAATAAGTTTTTATTAGAAAGGCTTATTTATGATTTAGATTATAAAAAAATAGATAATAATACTAAAGATATAAAGTCATTAAGAAAAGAAGTATTTCATTATTTTAAAGATAAAAATAAATATGCAAATGAAAAGAAAGTAATAAATAAATATTTAATTGACAAAAGAAGGAGAAATAGATAAGATACGTATGAGTGTGATAAAATGGAATATAATTATAATGAAGAGACTTTATTACATAGTGTAGGGTTTAATTTAGGAAGATTTGTAAGTGTTTTAAAATATGGAATATTATCTTTTAATATGGCTCAAAATTTAGGAATAAAGTATACTAAAAATTATCTTCCCGATAGACAAAGAGAAGATGTTATATCTACAGTTAAAATGAGTTTAGTTGATGAAGAAGATATATATTCTGCCTATAATTTATATATTAAAAATGGAATTAGTTTTATAATTGAAGATGTTATGCCAATAGAAATGAGTATAATGTACCATCGAAGAAATGATGAAGTATTAGTTAAAGATAATATTTTTCTAAATAATATAGTTGGTATATATTTACCTAAAGAATATAGTAATACTACATTAGATAAATTACCTATTATTCCTAAAAATATTACAAAATATGATTATCTATTTAATATTGTTATGGATTATATTTTTTATTTAAAAAGTTATAATGCTATTTTTGATAAGGAATTAATTAATACTTATTTTAAAGAAATATTTTTAATACATAAAGCGTTATATACATCAAAAAATAATATATTAGATACAAAAGAATTAATTAGTGATTATAAAGATGTTTTAGAAGATTTAAATTCTTATTTAAGTGAAGTAACATATGAGACATTTAAGAAAATTTTAAGGAAAAATGTTACTTTAAAAGATATTGTTTTATATTTAAGTAATAATTGCCTACCTATTTATGAGTTATTAGGTAGAAAAGAAGTTTTAAATGAAAAATTACCATCTTAAATAGAAAATAGCCAATAAAATCAAGGTAAATTAATTGACAAGAGTATGATTTTATGGTACTATTTTAACGTTTAAGTCATTTCGAAAAAAACCGCACTAAAGAGGTTAATAAGTTTAGGAAATAAACACCTTCCGGGCGCGACTTGATTTATTAAAAAATATATAAGGAGGTATGAAATGAAGGCTATATTTGCTACAGGTGGAAAACAATATTATGTTGCTGAAGGTGATGTAATATATGTAGAAAAATTAGATGCAGAAGTAGGAAAAACTGTTAAGTTTGAAGAAGTATTATTTGTTGATGGTACTTATGGCACTCCAACTGTTAAAAATGCATCTGTTGAGTGTAAAGTTGAAAAACATGGCAAAGATAAGAAGATAATTGTTTTTAAATATCGTCCAAAGAAAAAATATCGTAAAAAACAAGGCCATAGACAACCTTATACAAAACTTGTTGTTACTAAGATTAATAAATAATGATTAAAGTTAGTGTTAGTGATAATTTAATTAAAGTTAAAGGACATGCCAAATATAATAATTATGGCAGTGATATTGTTTGTGCTAGTACATCAAGTATTATCTATACTACCATTAATGGAATATTAAATATTAATGATAATGCCATTAAAGTTACTGATAATAATGAATTAATTATTGAAGTTATTAGTAATGATGAGATAACTAAAAAATTAATTGCTAATATGCTTATTTTATTAGAAGAGTTAGTAAGACAATATCCAAAAAATATAAAAATTTGTAAAGGAGAGTAAAACATGTTATTTATAAAGTTAAATATTCAAAGATTTGCCCATGTTAAAGCTCAAGGTTCAACAAGAAATGGTCGCGATTCAAGAGGTCGTAGATTAGGGGCTAAATTATCTGATGGCCAAACTTGTACTGCTGGAGCAATAATTTATCGTCAAAGAGGAACAAAAATTTATCCTGGAAATAATGTCGGAATGGGAAAAGACCATACATTATTTAGTAAAATTGACGGGGTAGTAAAATTTGAAAGATTAGGTAAAAATAAAAAGAAAGTAAGCGTTTACGAAGCATAAGTAAGCACTTACTTTTTTTATTTGAATATTGCATCGACATAATAAATTGGTCTTTTTTCTAAGTAGTATTGTTTTTCAAAATCAGTCATAACATTACTAATTTCTCTTTCATCATTATGTAAATCTAGGCTAACTCTTTTAAAAGTATACCAATAATCTGATAATGTTTCTAAAGAATAGGCAAATAATCCTTTATTATCGGTTTTTAAAATTATATGTTTATCTTTTTTAAATATTTTATCATATAGTTTAAGATAACTTTCATGGGTAAATCTTTTCTTTTCATCATGTTGTTTTGGCCAAGGCTCTGAGAAAGTTAAATATATTGTATCAATTTCTTTACCAAATATTTTATCTATTTCCCTTGCATCAGCATTAATTAATCTAATATTATTTATTTTTTCTTTTTCTAATCTTTCAACAGCCATTACCATTTGTGATGTCGATAACTCTAAGCCAATAAAATTAGTATTAGGGTATTTTTTAGCCATTTCAATAATAAATGTACCTCTTCCCATACCTAATTCTAAAGATATTTTGTTATTATTATTAAATACACTATGCCAATTATTTTTATAATTATAATAATTATTTATAACGTATTTGCTGCTCTTTACTATTTTATCAGCATTTTTTATTACATTATATTCCAAATTAATCACTTCCTAGAAATATTTTAACATGCTCCAAATCTTTAGTAAATTAAAATTTTCTAAAGATTAATTTTCTTTAAATTTCTACTTAAAAATATTTATTAATTTTATTTCTCATGTTATAATATTTTTAATAATAGGAGTTAGTGTGATATGAAAAAATATATATTTTATTTATCTTTTCTTTTTGTTTTGTTATTGCCTATAACTAGTTTTGCGAAAATAACTTGTAGTAATGGAATATATAATTTAGATATTGATGTTGATAAAACCAGCCTTAAATTAGATGAAAAAGCAAGTATTTTAATTTCTAGTGATTACAATTATCAAGTTTTTTATGAAATTGAAAATCCCAATATTATTGATATTACTGATAACATAGTAACTCCAAAAAATATTGGCGAAACAAGTATTAAAGTAGTGGCGGATTTTAAAGATGGGGAAGAAGTAGTAAGTGCTTGTACTACAACCCTAAATTTTAAAGTATTATCTAGTGATTCTAGTTTAAAAATGCTTAATTTAGAAGAAATAGATATTAGCGCTGTCTTCAATAAAGACACTTATTCTTATGAAGTTAATTTACCTTATAAATATGAAAAAATAAATATTATAGCCGAAGCAAGTAGTAGTGATGCTAAAATTACGGGAGATGGAAGGCGCTACTTAAATGAAGGAGATAATGTTTATGATATTATTGTTACGGCTTCAGATGGAACGACTAGTACTTATAAAATTACAATTCATCGGGAAGACGCTAATGATGATTCAACTTTAAAAAGTTTAATTGTGGAAGGCTATTTAATTAGTCCTACATTTAGTAGTGATACTTATGAATATAATTTAAATGTTTCTGAAGATACAGAGAAAATTAAAATAAATGCGGAGGCAAATTATAACTTAGCCAAAATTTTAGGTACTGGTGAATATAGTCTTGCGACTGGAGAAAATAAATTTTATCTAACTGTTATGGCCGAAAATGGCAGTGAAAGTAAATACACATTAACTATAAATAGAAATAAAGGTAATAGTAGATTAGAAAAACTAGAAGTAGTGGGACTAAAATTAGACCCAGATTTTGACCCAGAAAAATTTACATATTATGTAGATATTTATGAAGATATAAAGACTCTTGAAATAATTGCTAATGCGAAAGATAATGACCAAGTAGAAATTATTGGTAATGAAGATTTAGTAGATGGTGAAAATGAAATAATTATTAGAGTATCTAGTGAACATAAGGGGACTACTACTTATAAAATAATTGCTAATAAATTAAGTGCAGAAGAAATTAAAGAAGTAGAAAAAAATACTTTATTAGTTAAAATCCTTTTAATTATGTTTATTATATCAATTATTATAATGTTTACATTTATTGGAATATTTTTAAAGAGAAATTATAAAAGAAAAAGTATAACAATTAAATTAGATAAAAATAAAAAGAAAAAAGAAAAAATTAAGAAAACAAAGAAGAAATAGGTGATATAAGTGTTTGGTAAAATTCTTTACATAAGTGATAATATAGCCCATGTTGAAAATAAAATGAATAGAGATGTTGTGGCTGATTTAATGAATATTCATGTTATTTTTGAAGCCCCTAATCAACGTATTTTAGGAGAGGTTATTGAATTAAATGATGAAGTAATAAAGATACGTTTTTTAGGAGAATATCAAGGTAAAAAATATTTAAATGGTGTTTTAAGAAAACCAGTTCTTAATTCTAGTATCAGAGTAATAAACGGGGGAGAATTAATGGAATTAGTTGGTACTTATACAGATAAATCTTTTATTCTAGGAGATTCGGCAATATATAAGAATTTTAAAGTATGTCCAAGTATTAATTCTTTATTTTCCAACCATTTAGCCATATTTGGTAACTCAGGTTCAGGTAAATCTTGTGGAGTAGCAAGAATAGTTCAAAACATATTTAGTAATAATGCTGCAAATCCAATTAATGCGAATTTATTTATTTTTGATGCTTATGGTGAATATAAAAATGCTTTTCATACTTTAAATGAAAAAAATCCTAATTATAATTATAAATTTATTACTACTAATCCGGTAGATAATGATGATTTTACTTTAGATTTACCAATTCATTTATTTAATTTAGATGACTGGGCATTACTTTTGCAAGCAAATACCCACTCACAACTTCCTATAATTGAAAATACAATTAAGTTAGCAAAAATATTTTCGCAAGATAATGAAATATCAAGAAGATTAAAAAATCATTTAATTGCAAAAGCCTTATTAGCAGTTTTATTTAGTAGTGAAACAACTTCAAATAAGAAAAATGAAATATTTACTATTATTGAAGTATGTAACACACCAGAATTTAACTTTAATAGTGTAATTCCAGGAGTTGGTTATACCAGAATTTTTAGTGAATGCTTTGAAATAGATTCACATGGTAATTTTGGTGAAAGTGTATTAATTACTGAATATATTTTAAAACATATATTAGATGATTCGGAAAACTTTCAAATTCCAGAAGAAGCGTATTATACGTTAAATGATTTTGCTAAAGCAATGGAATTTACTCTTATTAGTGAAGGATTCCAACACAATGAAAATTTATATAGTGATTCAATTATTTTAAAGGTAAGATTAAATACTATAATGAGTAATAAAGTAGGGAAGTTCTTTACGGGAGATAGATTTATATCACTTAAAGATTATATAAATTCACTTATTATGAAAAATGATAAGAAAAGTCAAATAATCAATATTAACTTAGAAGATATAGATGATGTTTATGCTAAAGTTATCGTTAAGATATTTTGTCGTCTTTTATTTGAATATTCAAAAGGCTTAGAAGAAAGAGCCACAATGCCTTTCCATTTATTTTTAGAAGAAGCCCATCGTTATATTCAAAAAGATAATGATACATATTTAATTGGTTATAATATATTTGATCGTATTGCCAAAGAAGGTCGTAAATACGGGGTAATTTTAGATATTATTAGTCAAAGACCAGTTGAAATTAGTGATACCGTTATTGCCCAATGTTCTAACTTTTTAATTTTTAAAATGACTCACCCATTAGATATTAAGTATATTGAAGAAATGCTTCCAAATATATCTAGTGATATTGTTGAAAAACAAAAAGTCTTACAACCAGGTACATGTGTAGGTTTTGGTAGTGCTTTTAAAATACCAATGATAGTAAAGTTAGAAATGCCTAACCCAATGCCATATAGTTCTAACTGTGATGTTTCAAGTTGTTGGAAATAAAATTGTCAAATTAATAAAAAATAGTAGTATATCTAAATAATTTTATGGTATAATATAAATACCTAGTAAGGTAAGTTATTCATATAAAACCGACTATATTGATATATTGGGGAACTAATTATTTAGTTGTGTTGAATGCTAACATTATGTTAGAATCCTAAGACTTTATATGTGTTCTACCACCTGCAAAGGCGCGGGATTTTATCAAAATAACTTCCACTAGGTTTTTTAATGGAGTATTTATGTATGAGAGAATAATTAATTTAATTGGTAATGTTAATTTTAATGAGATAAAAAGCAAAAAAGTACTTTTAGTAGGTATTGGGGGAGTAGGAAGTTTTGCCTTTATGGCTTTAATTAGAAGTGGATTTCAAAATATTACTGTCATTGATAAAGATAGAGTAGATATAACTAATTTAAATAGACAATTAATAGCAAATTTAAATACTATAAATGAAAATAAGGTTGATGTTGCAATAACTTTAGCCAAAAATATTAATCCCGATATAAAAATATATAGTCATTGTTTAAATTTAAATAAAGATAATATTAATATTTTAGATACAGATTATGATTATATAATTGATGCTTGCGATACAATACTTACAAAATTAGAATTAATTCGTTTTGCGGAAGTTAATAAAATAAAAATTATTTCCGCAATGGGAGTTGGTAATCGAACTCATGGAAGTGATATCATAATTAGTAGACTTGATAAAACTACTAATGATAAACTGGCAAAAAGATTAAGAAAACTAGTAAAAGATAATAATTTAAATATGAAGATACCTGTTGTATGTAGCAGAGAATTACCAATAAAAAAGGAGATGGTAAACTCAATTGTTACTACTCCTGGAATTGCTGGTTTATTAATAGTAGATTATATAATTAATGATATTATTAATCTTTCGTAATTAAGAATTTTGCTAATTCATTTGGATCTTCATTATTAGAAACTATATTATGAATTAAGGTAATAAGAGGAATATCTATTCCTTTTTTCTTTAGCATATTATAAATTGAATTAAGAGTATAATAGCCTTCAACTGTATTATTATTTAAGTATTCAAGGATTTTTTTAGGGTCTCTACTTTCTCCAATAACATAACCAAACGAATAATTACGACTTTTTATACTAGAACACGTAAGTAATAAATCGCCAATACCGGAGAAAGATAAGATAGTTTTCCTCTTACCTCCTAAGGCATGAATAATATTTTTCATGTCATGTAAAGATTCATTAATTAAGAAGGCTTGGGTAGATTCTTGATAGCCAAGTCCTTTTAATATACCGGCCGCAATTGCTACAATATTTTTAATACTTCCACAAAGTTGTATACCAATAATATCACTAGATTTTCTTAATTTTAAAGTATCATTTACTAAAACTTCTTTAACTAAATTTATACATTTTTTATTAAGTCCTGCTATTGCAAGTGCTGCTGGTTCATTATTTATTAAGTCTATAGCAAAAGTAGGACCTGATATTACCGAAATATTTTTTGTTTTAAGAGTATTTCTAACTAAAGTAGATAAAGGACTTAAAGTATTTTTATCTATTCCTTTAGAAGCAATACATATTGGGGTATTTTTGTAATAAGGTAATATTTCTTTACAAACATTTTGAATATACTTAGCAGATGTAATTAAAAATATTAATTTACTTTTATCTAGTGCATCTTCATAAGAATTAGTTATTCTTATATTATTAGGTAAAACTAAATCTTTAAATATTGATTTAACTGTTTTATATTTATTTGCTTCTTTGACTAATTCTTTATTTTCTGACCAAAGAACTATTTCATTATTTTCTTTTTTGGCTAGTTGCATGGCAATTGCAATACTGTAAGCCCCAGTTCCTATTATTGTTATTTTCATTTTTCACCCTTCATTTCTTTATGTAATTTATTTAAATTCTTTTCAACATTATTATCTTTAGGATTATAATACTTAACTCCTTTTAAATTATCTGGTAAATATTCTTGTTTTACCCAGTCATTTTTATAATCATGTGGGTATAAATATTTGGGATTACCATTTTTAATATGACTTGGAACATTACCAGTATTACCACTTCTAATATCATTTAAGGCTTTATCAATAGCAAGATATGCACTATTACTTTTTGGGGAGAGTGCCATTTCAACAGCAATTTCTCCAAGAGGGATTCTTGCTTCTGGAAGTCCTATACGTTCTGCAGCATTAATTGCAGCATCAAGTCTTGGCCCAATTCCTGGATTTGCAAGCCCTATATCTTCATAGGCAATAACTGATAAACGGCGATAAATACTATCTAAATCTCCGGCTTCAATTAATCTAGCAACATAATGCAGTGTTGCATCAACATCGCTTCCTCGAATTGATTTTTGCAGTGCACTTAATACATCGTAATGGCCATCTTCATTTTTATCATGAAAAAATATTGGTTTAGAATTAATATTCTTAAGTATATCTAAAGTAATTTCTTTATTATCGGTAGAGTAGTAAGCCATCTCTAATAAATTAATAGCGCTTCTTACATCTCCAGAAGAAATATTAGCAATATAATTAAGAGCATCTTCATAGATTTTAATATTTTCTAAATATGTACAGGCTCTATTTAATACTTTAATAATATCTTTATTAGTAAGTGAGTGTAATTCAAATATTTGACATCTACTTCTAATCGCAGGATTTATCTTATGATAAGGATTACTTGTAGTAAGACCAATTAAAATAATAGTGCCATTTTCAATAAATGGGAGTAATATATCTTGTTTATCTTTATTCATACGGTGAATTTCATCTACTACTAAAAGTATATCTCCATAAAATTTGGCTTCTTCAATAACTGTATCAAAGTCTTCCTTTTTGTTTATGGTGGCATTTAAAAATCTTGTTTTAATTCCTAATTCTCCGGCAATTGCAGAGGCAATACTAGTTTTACCAATTCCCGGATTACCATATAAAATCATTGAAAACATCTTTTTATTTAAAACTAAATTAGTAAGTATTTTACCTTCCCCAATTAAATGATCTTGCCCGACAACATCACTTAGTTTTTTTGGCCTTAATTCATCTGCTAAAATTTTCATATTAATCACATAAACATTATACCAAATTAATTAAATTTTTTATAGGGGAAAGCAATTTTACAAACCATTAAAGTGGTGCTATAATTTTATTGTGATAATATGGAAAATAAATTAAGTCAATATGCAAATGAATTTTTAGATTATTTAAAGTATGAAAGAAAACTTTCTCATAATACATATCTTTCTTATCGTTATAATTTAATTAAGATAGAAAGTTTTTTTACAAATAAAGATTTAATTGATTTAAATAGTGATGATATTAAAGAATTTATTTATAAATTAAAAGAAAAGAGTAAAACAAAAGCCCATTATATAACGGTCTTAAGATCTTTTTACAATTATATGTTAGATAGAGAAGTAATTAAAAAAAATCCGTGTGATAATATAAAGTTACCTAAGTTAGAAAAGAAGTTACCTAATTTTTTAACTGAAGAAGAGGTAAATAAATTATTAGATATTAGATTAGTTAAACCAATTCATTATCGTGATAAAGCAATGTTAGAAGTATTGTACGCAACAGGCATAAGAATTACGGAATTATTAGATTTACGATTAGAAAATATTTATTTAGAAGATGATTATATAAAAGTAATGGGGAAGGGGAGTAAAGAGAGAATTGTACCTATTGGAGATATAACTAAAAAATATTTAGTTATGTATATAAATGAATATCGGAATTTTATTTTAAAGGAAAGACAGTCTGAATATTTATTTGTTAATTACAACGGAAAAAGAATGTCTAGGCAAGGTTTCTTTAAAATATTAAAAAGATATTGTCAAGAAGCAAATATAAAAAAAGAAATATCTCCGCATATTTTAAGACACTCATTTGCCACTCATTTACTAAATAATGGTGCTGATTTAAGAGTTATTCAAGAGCTATTAGGTCATGAAAATATATCAACAACGGAGATATATTCTCATATATCTAATGAAAAAGTAAAAAAAGATTACGAGTGTCACCCGCATTTTGACAATTAAAAAAGAAGAATTAGTCATCTTCTTTTTCCATAAGTAATTATCTAGTTTGATTACTACGAGCCTTATTATTTGAACAATTTTTTGAATTACTACGGGCTTTACTATTACTGCTATTTTTAGCACTATTGTTGTTACTATTTCTACTCATTTTAATCCCTCCTGCTATTATTATGGCATTAATTACTATCTTAATACTTAAAAGTATTTATAATATTTGGTAATATCTGTTATCTTAGCACTCCGTATTGACAAGTGCTAAATTAGTGTTATAATAAGTATTAGAAAAGAGTGATAAATATGAATTTTAATAAAGAAGAAGAAGTTAATGTTTTAGAAAAATATGGTCGTAATATCAATGAAGAAGTTAAGAAAAGAAAAGTGGACCCAGTAATTGGTAGAGATGAAGAAATTCGTAGTCTAACCCGTATATTATCAAGAAAAACTAAAAATAATCCCGTTTTAATTGGTGAACCGGGAGTTGGTAAAACAGCCATTGTAGAGGGCTTTGTCCAAAGAATTATAAAAGGAGATGTACCATCTAGTTTGCTCAATAAAACTGTTTGGGAACTAGATATGGCATCTTTAATAGCTGGTGCTAAATATCGTGGGGAATTTGAAGAAAGATTAGAAAAAGTTTTAAATGAAATTAAAAAAAGTGATGGCGAAATTATTATGTTCATCGATGAAATTCATATGATAGTAGGTGCTGGTGCAGTTGATGGAGCAATGGACGCTGGTAATATATTAAAACCAATGCTTGCAAGAGGAGAAGTTCATGTTATCGGAGCCACTACTCTTAATGAATATCGAAAATATATTGAAAAAGATGGGGCATTAGAAAGAAGATTTCAAAAAGTAAAGGTTAGTGAACCTACTGTTGAAGACACTATTACTATTTTAAGAGGCTTAAAAGAAAGATTTGAAATCCATCATGGAGTTACAATTCAAGATAAGTCTTTAGTAAGTGCAGCAACTCTTGCAAATCGTTATATTACCGATAGATTTTTACCAGATAAAGCGATTGATTTAGTTGATGAAGCATGCGCTACTATAAGAGTACAAATGGATAGTGTTCCAACTAATTTAGATGAATTAACAAGGAAAATTATGCGTTTAGAAATTGAAAAAGAAGCCTTAAAAAAAGAAAAAGATGAGTTATCTTTAAAAAGAAAAGAAGATATTACGAAAGAATTAAATGAATTAAAAGAAAATGAAAAAAATCTTAAAAATGCTTGGGAAGAAGAAAAAAATAATTTAAATAAAATTAATAATAAGAAAAGTGAATTAGAAAAAGCAAAATATGATTTAGAAGTTGCAGAAAGTAATTACAATTTAGAAGAAGCCGCTAAGTTAAGACATGGAGTAATACCTAATTTAGAAAAAGAATTAGAGAGTCTTAGAAAAGAAAGTGATAAACAAAAATTATTAAGTGATGTAGTTACTCCCGATAATATAGCGGAAGTTATTAGTAAATGGACTAATATTCCTATTGCTAAATTAATGAGTAGCGAAATAGAAAAACTACTTCATTTAGAAGATAATTTAAGAAAAAGAGTTATGGGTCAAGATAATGCTTTAAAATTAGTAAGTGATGCCATTAAAAGAAGTAGAAGTGGCATAAAAGACCCAAATAAGCCAATTGGATCATTTATCTTCCTAGGCCCTACTGGAGTTGGTAAAACTGAAGTTGCAAGAAGTCTTGCTTATGAATTATTTGACGATGAACATCACCTAATTAGAATTGATATGTCTGAGTATATGGAAAAATATTCTGTTTCCAGACTAATCGGTGCTGCTCCCGGTTACATCGGTTATGAAGAAGGAGGCCAATTAACTGAAGCAGTAAGAAGAAATCCTTATAGTATTGTTTTATTTGATGAAATAGAAAAGGCTAATCCAGAAGTATTAAACTTACTTTTACAAATACTAGATGATGGTAGACTTACTGATTCTAATGGTAGAACAGTTGATTTTAAAAATACGATTATTATAATGACATCTAATGTAGGTAGTGAATATATCTTAGAAGGAAAAGAAAATGAAGTATTAAAAGAATTACATCACTATTTTAAACCAGAATTTTTAAATCGTATTGATGAAATAATTATGTTCAATAAATTAAATAAAGATGTTTTAAAAGATATTTTAGGAAAAATTATTAATAATATTCAAAAATATTTAAGTGATTATAATGTGACTATTAACTTAGATAATAATGCTACTAATCATTTTATTGAAGAAGGTTTTAGTGAAGAATATGGAGCAAGGCCATTAAAAAGACTTGTAACTAAAGAATTAGAAACACTTATTGCAGATAAAATAATTGCAGGTAATATTAAATATGGTGATAATATAAACGTTACTTTTAAAGATAATAAATTAGTTATTAATTAATTATAATAAATGATTAAATATAATTAAAATAGTTCCAATTAATAATCCGATATAGATATATTTATTTTCTTTATAAGATAAGGCTCTAGGTAACATTTCATGAATAGATAAAGTTATCATTATTCCAGATACTAATATCAAAATAATACTAATCATAACATTAGTAACATAATCTTTTAAGAAAATATATGCAAGTATTGCCCCGAGTGGTTCTGCTAGACCTGATAAGAAAGTATTATATAATGCTTTCTTTTTTGATTTAGTCGCGTAATATATTGGTACAGCAATAGAAATACCTTCCGGTATATTATGAAACATTATGGCAAGAGATAATTTTAATCCTAAATTAACATCTTGAATACTTCCAATAAACGTTGCAATACCTTCCGGAAAATTATGAAGAATAAGTGCTAACATATTTAATATTCCTAATTTATATAATGAATTTTCATTTTTAATTAATTTATTTATAAGAAAAACTAATATTGCTCCAATTAAAAAGGAAATAATAATTATTATGAATCCTAATATTCTATTAAAATTAAGTAATATTGTAAAAAAAGACGTTGGAATTAAATCTGTTATACTAATTCCTATCATAATTGCAATAGAAAAAGAAAGGCAAAAAGTTATAAATTTATCTATTTTGACTTTCTTTATATTAAAAAAGATAACTATACCGCCAAGTAGAGTAGACATACCGGCTAAACTAGATATTAATAAAGCATTTAATGCAGTCATACTATTCACCTTAATTAATAATATGTCTAATTAATATAGAGATGTTATTTACAATTAAAATTTGTTTTGTATTTATTAAGATATGTATATTTGATATACTCAAGATAGAGAAGTGAGTAGTGAGTTTTAGTGGAATCTTTATTAGCAATCTTTGTTCCAATTATTATTGTAGTTCTAGTTTTATTATTCTTTTGCTTATGCATTTATCTATTTGCATATTATTTATATTTGCTGAGTGATTGTTATTATAATTTAATGACAAAACATGGTTATGAATTTACATTTATTAGAAAGAAGGAATAGAAATTTTATGGAATATGTTTTAATGTTTTTATTTATATTTATTATTGTTATTTTATCATTATGTTTATTATCTTTTTTCATAGGCATAGGTGTCTATATAACTATTGATACAGTTTATAAATTATTAGTAAAAAATGGTTATCAATTTAACATGTTAAGAAATCCTAAAATAGACAAATTAATAATTTTAGAAAATGAAATAAAGAGAAATATAGAATAGGTAGTAGAATTTAAAATTATTAAATCATATTATATTTCGAAGTTGATGGTTAACATAACATAGATTATGCAATTGTAAACTATTGTATTTTTTTCTTGAAAATTCACTCAACTTCTTTATTATTTTTATTTAATAATTACATATTTTTTTACGAATTGATGTATAACGCATAACTTATTTTATAACTAAATCATTATTTAAATAATTTGATTTATTTTTTAATATTAAATTGTTTTTATAATAACCTAATTAATATTTTAAATTAAGTTATATTATATATCCTATATTTATATATTATATAAGGATATATAGTAAAAAAACAAAGAGTAGTTACACTCTTTATTTAATTGGTTCAGAACTAACCCAATAATATGTTCCATCATCTGCTAATTTAAATACATGTTTATATTGAGTTGCGTAATTTTTCATAAATTTATAATTAATTTCTTTTTGTTCTTTATATTCATTTGTACATTTTTCATTGATAGTAGTGGTAGTGTAGTTTGCAAAACAAGTATCGTCATTTATTTTAGCGAAATAATCGTAAATTATTACTTCACTACCCTTCTCTATTGCCTTTTCTATAACACGATAGATAACTGATTCATTTCCTAAAGTATAAGTAAATGTTTCTGATAATCCACAATAATATTTATCATCTTTTAAATAACAAATATTTAAGTTATCTACTTTAAATTCTTCATCATCTTCAATATCTTTACCAAATATCTTTTTATAAGTTTTATTGATTACTTCTTTATCTATAATACTCACAGAACATGTTTCAGTTTCTTCATCAACTCTAAAAATCATTCCATCAACATCACAAGTAGTTTCTTTCTTTTTAGGTTTGTATTCTTTAATTTCAACATCAGTTAATTCTGTTTTTTGATAAGCAAGACATAATCTTGATTCACTATTTACATCGCTATACTCTACTTTATCATCAGCATAAGTAAATAATCCTTCACAATTACTTAAATCTTCGGAACTAAAATATTCATGTAATTCTGTAACTAATTCACTATCTAATTTTAAATTATTTCTAGTTGCAATTTTTATACCAATTATTATTAATGATAATACCACTAATATACCAATTAATATTACTAAAACTTTATCATTAAGTATTCCTTTTTCTTTATTATTATTATTTTTACTAACTTTCTTCATAATTCCTATTATACCTTTCTTGACTGTATTTCTGCTATTTTTTCAAATACTTCTGCAGCATTACCTTCATTTATCTCTGTATAACCTAACTCCTTCAAAGCCTGTATTTTTGTTGTATTTAATTGTTGTGTTCTACTAAGTTTTTCTTCCTTTTTTTGCTCTATTTCTCTAACAAACCTTTTTCTACTTTCCATAACTTTGCTTTTACTAGCCCCACCATTATTATATAATGTTAAAGCCGAATATAAGATACTTTCAAATATATATTGTTTATCTTCATTAAAAGCATATTCTTCTGAATTTATAAATCCAGTTGTTTTGGCCATATAAGCAAGTATATATTTAATTTCTGGAACATTGTCCATTGACTGTAACAAATTGTATAAATATCGAATTGCTGTATGATCATTATTTTTATTTTCTTCTAATTTTTCTTTGAGTATAAAAACAATATCATTTAATAATATTCGACTTTCTTTGTCTAAATCTTTAAAATCCATAAAGTTTTCAAACTCGCTACCATTCTTTAATCCAACATTTAATCTTTTTTCTACGTTCATTAAATATTCAGTATCAACTTTAATGTTTGCAAGTTCTTCATCACTACCCTCTTTTAAATCCAAAAGTTGAAGTAGTAATAATTTTTTTTCTTTCGGCCATTTATCTAAATTATCTAAAACTAAATAATTGTAGACCATCTGTCTCGAAACTCCTAAATATTTAGAAAGTCTTACTTTAGAAACCCCTAATTCTTGTAGTAAATCATTTAACTTATCCATTACACTCTCTACTTTCTATATTTACAAGATAATTATACTTAACTTAACACTTACTTGTCAATATGAAAGTCGAAAAAATTATATAACTTCCTTTTTTCTAATAATGAATACTTTATTTTTCTTATAAAAGCAATAAAATACATCTTCAATTTTTAAATTTTTTTTCATTAATATATTTTCTAGCCAAACTATGTTTTTATTAATATGATCTAAAGCCTTTTTTTGAACACTACCATCTAAAATTAAAGGCATTGGGTATGCAGACTTAATTCTAAACATATTGTATTTAAATATTGAAAGTTTTCCATTAGGTTCTAAAAATGCATATTCTACTTCATCAATATTTTTTATTTCTTTTTGTCTTAAACTTAAAAGCAAATTATCCATACTATATCTTTGCTTAATCATTTCATGATAATTTACTTTCCCATTTACAATAATAAGAGAAGGCCTACCATCAAAAAAAGTTCTAATTTTTCTTGATTTAATTGAAATAAACGCTAAGATTATTTCTAATATTACTAATATTATAATTGGAACAATTGTCAAAAATATACTATCTTCAATATTTTCAATTGATATAGCAATTAATTCTGCAATTAAAATAGAGACAATTAAATCAATAATTCCTAGTTGCCCTACTTCTCTTTTACCCATTAATCTATAACACAGAAGAACAAAAAAGTAAAAGAAAACTGTTCTAAAGATAACTTGTAAAAGTTCCATAAAATCACCTAAATATATTATGAACCAATTCATATTTTTTTAAACAAGTCATAAATATTTATTAGGTGGTTTTATGAATAAATTATTTAATTATTTAAAATTCTTAAGTATATTTTTAATTTTAGAATTAATGATAACTTTTTTAGTAAGTCTACTTAATTTAATTGGTGTAAATAGTGGGATTACAACAATTATTTTATTTATATTTAATATTATTTTATTTTTTATACTAAATTTTATAAATGCTAAAAATATTAAGAAAAAAGGTTACTTAGAAGGAATTATATTAGGTCTTATTTTTATATTTTTAATGTTTTTAATAAAAATAATCTTTTTTAATAGTAGTTTTAATATATCAACTCTTATCTATTATATTATTTTACTTCTAGTATCTATTTTAGGTGGTATGTTTGGAGTAAATAAAAAAAGTGAATAATCACTTTACTATAATAAATGAATAATTATTTTCCTCTTTTAATATATATGAGTCTTCATTATAATATTCTTTTGTAATTGGGTTGATTAATTTATCTAAATAGTCAAGTTCATATAAATCTTTTAAATATATTTTAGTATCTAAACATTTTTCTTCATAGTAACATTTTTTTGCGGCTTCTACAGCCTTTTTTTCTACGACTTGATATAATTTATTGTTATGACTTTTTATTACTTTATAAATAGTGGGAATTGTTATTAGAAGAGTAATAATTACAATACTTGCCATGATATTAATCTTATTTGTATTCATAATTATCTCCATAATAATTTTTTATAAATTCATCTTTAAATTCTTCTAAAGTATCACTTTTTATATGTTTTCTTATCACTTCCATTAAATTAATTAGAAACGATAAGTTGTGAATAGATAATAGTCTTGCTCCAAAAGTTTCATTTGCTACAATTAAATGTCTTATATATGCTTTAGTATAATTTTGACAAGCATAACAATCGCAGTCTTCCATAACACTTGTAAAATCTGTTTTATATTTATTATTTTTTAAATTTATTTTACCATATTTTGTATATGCATGCCCATGTCTTGCTAAACGAGTTGGAGCAACGCAGTCAAATAAATCAATACCACGCATAACATTTTCAATTAAATCAATTGGATCTCCTACTCCCATTAAATAACGGAGTTTATCTTCTGGTAAATATTTAGTGGCATAACTAACCATTTTATACATAGTTTTTTTATCTTCACCAACACTTGTACCACCAATTGAATATCCATCAAAATCCATCTTTACTAATTCTTCTGCACATTTTTTTCTTAAATTTTCGTATTCTCCCCCTTGGACTATACCAAATAACATTTGATCTTTTGAGGTAAATACTTCTTTTCCTCTTTTTGCCCAATTAAGAGTTCTCTCTACACTCTTTTCTATATACTCATAAGTACTAGGCCATTTAACACACTCATCAAAACTCATAACTATATCACTATGTAATTTCATTTGAATATCGATGGATTTTTCTGGTGTTAATAGTAACCTATCACCATTTAAATGATTTTTAAAATAAACCCCTTCATCAGTAATATCTTGTTCTTTCGCTAAACTAAATACTTGAAATCCTCCAGAATCCGTTAATATTGGCCCATCATAATTCATAAATTTATGTAGTCCTCCCGCCATAGCAACTATATCTTCTCCCGGTCTTAACCATAAATGATAAGTATTGGCTAAAATTATTCCTGAATTGATACTTTTTAATTCTTCTGGCGATAATGTTTTAACTGTTGCATTAGTGCCAACAGGCATAAACATCGGTGTTTCATAACGCTTGCCATTATATAAAAACTCACCTAAACGAGCATTATTTTTAGTGGACTTTTGAATAAGTTTATATTCTAACTTCATTTTTAACTCCTTTAAACACTTTGATTATATCATATTTTTATTTTTAGGAAAATACTTCTTATCAAGATGCATTATGTAACAAATAATAATTATTTCTTGACAAAATAGCCATTTATAATTATACTAAAATGCATAAAAAAGGGGGGATTTTATGCGTTCTTTAAATCAAAGAAGTATCAATAATTTTTACCGAATTTTAAGATACCAAAGATTTACTACAATTAGTGAAGAAAGAAAAGTAGAACTTGATGCTCTAGTAGAAAAATGGCGTTACTTTTTTCAAAATCAAACATCTGGAAAGCAAGCACTAATGACTTATGTTGCAGAAAAACTAACAGTTTCTTCTAAAAGTATTGGTTTAGTTAATGGTGATGAATCAGCATATTTTTATGTAAAAATGGTTGATCCAGAATTAAAATTTTTAGAAGCCTATGAAATGGCTAATAAAAAAGAAGAAATTAAACAAATTTGTGAAATGAACTTTGGCTTTTATGATATGGCCTTAATAAAATTAGAATATTTTTTAAATCTTCATTTTATGGAATATGAAAAAGATGATTTATGGACTAGAGAATCATTAAAAAGATAAATCTATCGCGAGATAGATTTTTTTATTTAATAAACATTGCATCACCGAACGAAAAGAATCGATAATTATTTCTTTTTGCTTCTTCATAAGCATTTAAGATAAATTCTCTTTTTGATAAGGCGCTAACTAACATTAAAAGTGTACTTTTTGGTAAATGAAAATTAGTTATAAGACCATCAATGGCTTGAAAATTAAAACCCGGATAAATAAAAATATCTGTATTTCCATGACTATTTCTAAATTCACCATTATTTTTCATAACAGTTTCTAGCACTCTAGTTGAAGTAGTACCAACTGCATATATTTTTCTCTTTTCTTTTTTTGCTTTATTTAAAATTTTAGCAACATCTTCTTTCATTTCATAATATTCACTATGCATATGATGTTCTAAAATATTGTTAACTTCCACAGGTCTAAAGGTGCCTATTCCAACATGTAATGTTACATAACAAATTATAACTCCCCTATCTTTAAGTTCATTTAATAATTCGTTAGTAAAATGAAGACCTGCAGTTGGTGCTGCGGCACTTCCTAAATATTTAGCATATACAGTTTGATAACGATCTTGCTCTTTTAAACTTTCATGTATATATGGCGGAAGAGGCATTAATCCTATTTTTTCAATTAACTCTAAAAAAATACCTTTATAAAGAAATTTAACTAAAACTATTCCATCTTCTTTTTTATCTATTACAATACATTTTAATTCATTACTAAAAATTATTTCAGTATCTTTATGTAATCTTTTTCCAGGTCTTGCTAAACATTCCCATACATCTTCTTCAATATTCTTTAATAATAAAATTTCAATTTTAGCATTAGTTACCTTTTTAGTTCCAATAAGTCTTGCAGGTAAAACCTTAGTGTCATTTAATACTAATACATCACCCTTATTTAAATAATCTTTAATATCATAAAATCTTTTATGTTCAATATTACCATTTTCTTTATTCATAATCATTAATTTTGAATCACTTCTATTACTAATTGGTACTTGAGCAATAAATTTTTCTGGTAAATCG
Organism: uncultured Bacilli bacterium; assembly: GCA_944372545.1. Lineage (GTDB taxonomy): Bacteria > Bacillota_I > Bacilli_A > RF39 > UBA660 > SIG200. Next base: position 29,877 of record CALVZO010000016.1, read on the forward strand.
TAATTATAATCTTCAATATTCATAAAATCACCTTTTAAATATTATAAGAAAAAAAGACCTAGTTGTCTATCTTATAATTTTTTAATTACTAGATTATAAACTTCGGTATTTATTTCTTCGATACTACGTAATTGATTATCTTTTATACACTCAATTGTGTCAAAATTATATATTTTGGCCATTTCTATATAAGCATTTTCGGCATTTATAATATTTTCCGTTGATTTTTCATGTTCATCTAATTCTAATCTGTTACTTTGTAATTTTTTTGAAAACTCATATGGCATATGTAAAAATATTTTAATGTCTGGTTTTGGCAACTCAAGTAAATCATATTCTAATTTTTCAAGCCATCTAAACATTTCTTCTCTCTCTTCTTTTGTTTTTAATTTACCGGTTTGATGTCCCATATTAGAAGTTACATACCTATCAAGTATTACAACATAGCCTTTATCTAAATGTTCATTTATTAAAGATACATTATATAATCTATCGGCAGCATAATATAGTGATGCAACTTTAGCCGGAACGTTATTAGCTCCTTCCTTAAACCAACCTTTGCAAATATGTTCTTTTCCCAAATATGGACCACCAATTATTTTTCCTGTTGGAGTATCATACATCGGAAAAGACATTTTGAATACCGAAAATCCTGCCTTTAATAACTTTTCATATAATTTGTCACTTTGTGTTTTTTTCCCAGAACAGTCAGTTCCTTCAATTACAATTAATTTACCTTTCAAATTTCATCACCTACTATTGTTCCTATATTTTTACCTTGTAAATAATCTTCTAATAAATAATATTTATTAAAATTCATTACTAATAAACTAGTATTATTTTGCGCACATTTTTCTATAGCAACTTTATCCATAACTTGATAATTATTACTAATAATATCTTTGTAAGTTAATTTGGAAAACATTTTTGCATCATGATATTTCTTTGGATCTTTATCAAATACTCCATCTACATTAGTCATCTTTATTATTAAATTAGCCTGCAACATTTCTATAGCAAGCCCTGCCGCAGCATCAGTTGAAACACCACTTTTGCCAATACCTCCTCCAAATATTATAATATTTCCTTTATCATAATTATTTTGTAGTTCTTCTAAACTATAATTAGGTATCAAAGAAGGAAAAGTAAAAGGTGTGCTAATATTTACAACTAAGCCTTTTTTTTCTAAAAAATCTTTTATGTATAATGCATTAATACAGGTGGCTAACATTCCAATGGTATCACGATTTAAATCTTCCATTTCTAAGTGTTCTCGCCCACGAAAATAGTTACCCCCTCCAATAACTATTGCCACTAAATTATTTTTACTTAAAATACTAATAGATTTATAAATGATTTCTAATTTTTCTTCTGAAACAACATTATCATTATCTTTTAGGGCTTCTCCACTAATTTTCAATACAATTTTTTTCATTTAATTTCCTTTCTTTAGCAATAAGTAAATTTTCTAAAACCATGGCAATAGTCATTGGCCCAACTCCCCCAGGAACCGGAGTAATATTTGTAAAAATATTACTATCATAACTTTCAACATCACCACAAACTTTACCATTAACTTTACATATACCTGCATCAATTACTATTATATCTTTATTTATATCTTTTAATTTAATAAAATCTTTTTTACCAACTCCGCTTATAATTAAATCAGCATTTTTTAATATATCTTTTAAATTTTCAGTATACGAGTGAGCAATTGTTACGGTTGCGTTTTTCTTAAGTAATAAATGAATTAAAGGTTTACCTAAAATTTGACTACGATTTATAATCACGACATTTTTGCCAGTTAAATCAATATTATTATACTCAATTAATTTAATTATACCTTTTGGTGTACAAGGTATAAAAGAAGGACTATCGCACGCTATATTACCAATTGATACATTACTGCAGCCATCAATATCTTTATTAGGATTTATTGCATTAAAGCAATTATTTATATTAATTTCATTTGGCACCGGACTTTGAAGTAATATACCTGTTACATTTTTATCATTATTTAATGTATTTATTAATTTTATAACATCTTCTTCTTTTACATTGTCTTCTAAGTGATAAATACAAGCATCAATTCCGGCGTATTCACACATTTTTCTTTTTTTATTTACATAAATTTCTGATGCTTTATTATCTCCAACCCAAATAATTGCTAATTTAATTTGATAATTATATTTCTCTATTTTCTTTTTAATTTCTTCAATTATCTCATTACTTATTTTTTTACCATCAAAATCCATTAATCCTCCCGAAACAACCCAATATTATAAGATATGCCTAAACTTTTATAGGCCTTTTCTGTTGCAATTCGCCCACTTCTTGTTCTTTTAATAAAACCTTCTTGTAATAGATAAGGCTCTACTACATCTTCAATTGTAGTTACTTCTTCCCCAATACTAGTTGCAATAGTTTCAACACCAACTGGGCCACCATTAAATTTTTCAATTAAACTAGTTAAATATTCTCTATCTATATTATCTAACCCTGATACATCAACTTTTAATCTTTGTAATGCTTTCATAGTTATATCTAAATCTATTATGCCGCTACCTTCTACTAAAGCAAAGTCCCTGACTCTTCTAAAAAGCCGATTAGCAACTCTTGGAGTTTTTCTACTTCTTCTTGCAAGTTCCATTGCAGCATCATCTTCCACCTTAATATCAAATACTTTGCCACTTCTTTTAACTATATCTCTTAATTCTTCATAAGTATAATATTCTAATTTAGATACAATACCAAATCTATCTCTTAAAGGACTAGATAAATCTCCCGCTCTAGTAGTAGCCCCAACTAAAGTAAATGGTGGTAAATTAATTTTAATACTCTTACTTTTCCCATCATTACCAATAACTAAATCCATTTCAAAATCTTCCATTGCCGGATATAGTATTTCTTCAATAAAAGATGGCATACGATGTATTTCATCAATAAACAAAACATCTCCCGGCTCTAAATTAGAAAGTATTGCGGCTAAATCTCCCGATTTTTCAATTGATGGTCCACTTGCAGTTCTAAGTGTTGAACCTAGTTCATTAGCAATTATATGCGCAAGAGTTGTTTTACCAAGACCTGGAGGACCATATAATAAAACATGATCAAGAGGTTCATTACGCATTTTTGCAGCCTTTATAAATACTCTTAAATTCTCTTTTATTTCATTTTGACCAACATATTCATCTAAAAACTCTGGCCTAATACTTTTTTCAAATATATCTTCACTACACTCTTCAGTGTCTAATATTCTATTCTCCATCATTAACCTCCTGTATCTTAATAATAACATTAATAAATTAGAAAATCAATAAAAAATACAAACATTTGTTTATTTCAATAAAAGTTTTAATGCTTCTTTAACTTGTTCCTCTAATGACTTAGAACTATCTACTTGATTAATTATCTTTTTAATTTCAATTGATTTATAACCTAAATTTTCTAAAACACTTATTAATTCTTCAATAGTTTTATCTTCTTCATCGCTAATTTCTGTTGTAACTTTTCCTTTTAAGTCTAAAACTATTTGTTTTGCTAATTTCTCCCCAATTTTTGGAAATTTAGTTAAATATAATAAATTCTCTTTATTAATTGCATCAACTATACCCCGAATAGACCCAGTCGCAAATATGCCAATTGCAACTTTTGGACCCATTCCTCTTACATTAATAAGTTTCATAAATAATTCTTTTTCTTCTATTTCTTTAAATCCATACAAAGAATATTCATCTTCTTTTATATGATTATAAACATATACTTTATAATTTTCTCCTATTTCATAACTAAATGGATTAGGAACAAATATATTATAACCAATACCATTAACATCAATTACTATTCCATTAGTATTAATAGCCTCTATTTTTCCATTAAAATAATTATACATAATATCACCATATTAAGTATACTATAAAAATATCATAAAAAAAAGCAATTAGTTTATGGATTTAATGATAAACTAACTGCTGCAGCAAATTTCTTACCTTCGGTTGAACCATCTAATGATTCATCATGAGTAGCATTAGAATCAGCGTACATTGTTGAATCTCCTTCATAATAATCTACCCATAAATATATTTGATAACTATTTGATGTATTTGCACTAATGCTTATATTATCTTCAATAGCATAAATGTTTTTTAATGTATAATTTGAATATTTAGTAGCAAGTTCACCATCAGTACCAGTTAAATCACTATAGGCTTGATTACTTGAACTAACCACACTTAAATTACTTAAATAATCTATACCTTTATATGTTGTACTATTTTTTACTACTTGATATCTAATTTTATTATCTTCAATATAACTAGAAGTACTACTAGTAAGTGCCATTGTGCTTAATGATAAAGTATAATTTTTTGCATCAGTACAATTATTAGTAACCGTAACAGTTACAGGAGTTGCCCCCCCACTAGTTGCTTTACTATCAGTAATTGGGTAATCATATGTTAAGCCAATATCAGTTGTACCTTCGCTTAAACTTAAATTGATACACTCTAGGCTAGCATTAATATCTGCTAAAGTACTATCATGTTCAACATTAAATTGGAAATAAGCATACGTGACGGCAAAAGTGCCTAATATTAAAATAACTACAAACACTATTGCATAAAGCAAGTAAACATCATTTTTTTCTTTCTTTTCTTTTTCTTCCATATCAATCACTCTATTTTTATCTAAAATAATTATAATATATTTGTTGCAAATAATCAATAATTAAAAATCACTCTTTAAATTCAAAGATATAATCTTTAATTTGGACTTCATCTCCTCTTTTTGCCCCCATTTTTTCTAATTCTTCTTCTACTCCCATACCTCTTAATTTCCTTGCAAATCTAAGAACGGCTTCATCTTCATTAAATTTAGTCATATCAAATAATTTTTCTATTTTTTCACCCTTTATTACCCAAATATTACCATCTTTTTCAATAGTATAAGGTTTTTCTTCTTTAAATTTAAATATCATATGACTTTCTAATTCACTATCTTGATATATTTTATCACTATTAATTTTCTCTAACATATTCATAGTATATTCTAATAATTCTTCAATTCCATCATTATTCATTGCACTTATTGGAAATACTTTTTTATCTTTATATACTTTTTTAAAATTTTCTAAATTAGTAATAGATTCCTCTAAATCCATTTTATTAGCCACAATTATTTCATATTTATTTGCTAGTTTTTCACTATATTTTTCTAATTCACTTCTTATAGTTTTATAATCTTCAATTGGATTTCTTCCTTCACTACCACTCATATCTATTATATGAATTAATATTTTTGTTCGCATGGCGTGTTTTAAGAATCTATCTCCAAGACCTATACCATTAGAGGCACCTTCAATTAATCCCGGTAAATCAGCCATGACAAAAGATTTATGATTTTTAAGTCTTACTACACCTAAATTTGGGGCTAAAGTTGTAAAATGATAAGCCGCTATTTTAGGCTTACTTGCACTTATTTGCGAAAGTAATGTACTTTTACCAACACTAGGAAATCCCACTAATCCAACATCAGCAAGCATCTTTAATTCACAACGAATTAGTTTTATTTCCCCAGGTTCACCCTTCTCACTAAATTTAGGGGCAGGATTATCATGAGTAGCAAAGGCTTTATTACCTCTTCCCCCTCTTCCTCCTTTAGCCACTACTACATGGCTATCTTTATTAACTAAATCGGCAATAATTAAATTAGTATCTAAATCAATAATAGTAGTACCAACTGGTACTTTGATAATAACATCTTCGGCATTTGCCCCATATTTATTAGCCCCTTTTCCATGTATACCACGATTTCCTTTAATATTTTTCATATATCTTAAATCTATTAAAGTTTTTAAACCTTCATCAACTTGAAAAATTATATCAGAGCCACGACCACCATTTCCTCCATCAGGTCCGCCCATTGGAACAAATTTTTCTCTCCGAAAAGATGTACAACCATCTCCTCCAGAACCGGCTTCAACTTTTAAAGTAATTTCATCTACAAACATAATAAATCACCAATAACATTTTATCAAATTGCTAAGTTAAAGTCTATAAACTATTATATTAAAAATATCTATAATTTTTTTAATATTTATGGTATTATAGAAGTATGAAAAAGATAGCGATAATTGTTGTAATAATTTTTTTAATAATTTCTAGTTTTATTATTTATAAACATTTTAATAATGAATATATTACTAGTGAAGAAGCCCAGATAATTGCCATGGAAGATGTTTCTAATAAAGATAATGAATATACCTTTAATAGTGTAGAATTTAAAGAAACTAATGATATGTATATTTATACTCTTGAATTTAGCGATAATGTCAATTATTATACTTATAAAATTAATGCCAAAACGAAAAAGATAATATCTTCTAAAAAAGAATCACTTACTAATAATAAAACTTATATGAAGGAAGAAGATATATTAATAAATGTATTTAAAAATGCAGCATTAGACCAAAGTGAGTGTAATTTAATAAGCAATATAGTTATTTTAGAAGGTGATATTCCCGTATATAATACTGTTTTTTACTATAATAATATTCGTTATGAATATAAAACTAATGCTTTTACTGGAGCAATAATATCAGTTACAAAATTAATGGAAAATGCAGCATAATTGGTTGCATTTTCTTTATGGTTAGGTTATAATTCTTATTGTGATGTCTCCTTAGCTCAGTTGGTAGAGCAACTGACTCTTGAATATTCGGGAGCATATTATAGTAATATAATATTGAAAATCGAGCAAAAACGGTAAACGCTGTGATGCCAATACCGTGCTAACTTATTAAATTGCGTAAGGTTAATAAGTAGTGTAACGCATAGAGGTTGAATAAATATAATACATCCACGAGTGTTCGACAACCTTTAATAGGTTGATAATGTATGCTGAACTATACAGAATAAAATGTATAGAAGTAAATGATAAAAAGCATTTACGATAACAAGTTGTAATCAGTGGGTCTAGGGTTCGAATCCCTAAGGGGACACCAATTAGATTATAAAAAAACAGGTTAGAGAATATTTTCTAACTTGTTTTTTTATTAATTCATTATTTATTAACCATTATATTTAGAAAAATCTACTACTTCACTTTCGTCTGGTATCTCTTCAAATTCTATTCTTTGTAATTTAGAAGAACTTTTACCTGCTCCATCTGTTATAGTATATAAAATCCAATATTGATCTTTATTTTGACTAGGTACTAATTCATGATAAATAATATGCGTAATTTCATAATCAACACTATCTTCAATAACTTCTAAATGTTTATAATTTATATCATCAATACTAACTACTTTATAAGTATCTTCATAGAATTTAATTATTGGTACTGCTATATCAGTTGGATTATTGACATCATTTACCCAAGGCTTAGTTCTGTATGAGGCAATCCAGGCTGAATCTTCATTTTTATATTCTATTTTATACCAAAAATAAGCAGAATTATCTAAATTAACCTCTAAAACTTTATAAACTTCTCCTTTTTTTACTTGTCCAAGTTCTTTAGCATTACTATTAGAGTCACTTCTGACATTAATATAATCTTCTAATATTTCAACATACCACCCTTTTTTTACTTCTTCTACTCTTTTTTCTTCGGCATATTTTTGATAATATATATAACCTCCAACCCCACCAAATATTATTACAAGTATTAATAAACAAATCATGACATTTTTCATATAATCCACACTCCTTTTCAATTATAACACAAAAATTTCACTTTTTTATAAAATCTCACATTTATTGCTTGCAATTTTACTAATTATTTTATATAATTTTATAGACATGACTTAATTGGGCTTGTAGCTCAGCTGGTTAGAGCGCACGCCTGATAAGCGTGAGGTCGGAGGTTCAAGTCCCCCCAGGCCCACCATTTATGTTATGGCCCGTTGGTGAAGTGGTTTAACACACATGCCTTTCACGCATGCATTCATGGGTTCAAATCCCGTACGGGTCACCAATTAAGTCTTATACAGTTCAATATGAACTGTTTTTTTATTTTATATTTTAATCTACATCATATCTTGCTAATATTTGGGCTGGTGTTTTTCTAATTGTATTAAATACTGGTAATAAACCTACTATTAAATTAAATACTAATACAAATAATAAACTTAACACAAATGTAAAAGTATTAACCATAAATAGAGATTCCATATAATCTATTTTACATAAACTATACAATATATAAGTTATAAAGGCTATACCTAACCAACTAGCCATAATAGTTATAGCAAATATTTCTCCGGAAAACATTTTATATATATCAGTCTTTTTAACCCCAATGGCTCTATAAATACCAACTTCTTTAATTCTTGATAAAAATGATGATCTTATCATTAATAATATTTCAATTAAAGATATACCAAGTATTACACCAGATACTACTAAAGTATTAATCATTTGTTCTTTTATACTATTTATATATTTATCTTTATCATAAGTATAAGCATCTTTAATATTGATATTTTCACTATGTAAATAATCTATAACATTATCTTTATTATTAGTAAGCATTGTTATATTACTAGCATTTTCAATTAAATTATATTTAATCATATTAGAATTTACTAATAAATAATTATAATTATTATCTAATGTATTTTCATAATACCCCACTACTTTTAATTTTTTACCATTTATTTTTATATCTATTTCTTTATTAATTGGGTAGTCTTCTTTATAATCATTATTAATGATAACTTCATAATCATTATTTGGGTATACCCCCGTAACTAATTTAATATCATTTTTTATTAAAGATATATCAAATAATGTATTGGAATATGTATCACCATATTCATATGTATCAACATACTCATTAGATATACTAGATAAATAAATAACTTTTAATAACATATCTTTATTTATATAAATATTTGGCTCATTTATATCAGTTATACCTACTATTTTAAATTTAATTCCTTTTATTTTCACCTCTTGATTTAGGTAATCTTCACTATTAAAGAATCCGGCAGTATAACTATAATTTATTTTAATAGTCTTTTCTAATACACTTTTATCTATAACTATTTCATAATTATTTTGTGGCATACTTCCCATTATTAAATTACTATTATTAATTAATGATAAAGAAGAAATAGACCCAGTAATTGTCGCTTCATAATCTTGTGTTTGTAAATATTTATCATAATTCATTGTAAAATTTACTAGACTATCGCTTGGTAATATATAACTTATATCACTATTATTTTCATATTCTAAATATTTATCTATTTTAATATTTTTAATTTTTGCAGTTAAATATTCTTTATTCATTGTAATAAAATCTTCATCTTTTATATCTAATGTTGCAAATATACTAGATGTAGCATAGAAAATAAACATTCCTGATAAGAAGAATCCTGCTAGTAAAATTTTCTTTAAAAATGGGTAATCAATAACTTTTTTAAATCCATAACTTATAAATGAACCTAGATGAAATATACTACTATATTTAGGAATATATTTATTATTCATTACACTTTCGATATCGTAATCTTTACTCTTTGTTTCTTTTCTTTTAATTTCTTTATAATGATCATTAATTAGTTCAATATTGGAATTATTATCAACTACTTCTATTTTTTCTTTAGTTTTTGTTTCTATGTAAATATTCCCATTTTTAAATACTACTTCAATATCTAAATCTTCATCTTTATCTCGATAAATATTTATATTAATATTATCTTTTTCAATATTCGTAATATTTTTAAAATCTTTTAAATAAATTCTATTTTCTATTTTATAATCTAGTGAGCCTTCATATTTATTTTCATAATCACTTTCTACTACTCCATCTTTTAATTCAATAATCCGGTCTGCATAAAATTTTGCTAATTCAACTTCATGAGTAACAAGTATAACTAAATATTTAGACGATATATTTTTAATAATATTCATAACTTCTAAACTATTTTTACTATCTAAGTTACCTGTCGGTTCATCGGCAATTATAATTTTGGGATTTTTAACTAAGGCTCTTGCTATACCAACTCTTTGTCTTTCTCCCCCAGATAACATATTAACTGGTCTATTTTTATACCTTTCCATATTTACTTTTTCTAAGGTATATAATACTCTTTTCTTAATTTCTTCTTTATCTTTAATCCCAATTATTTTTAAAGATAAAGCCACATTTTCATAAACAGTCATATTTTCAACTAATTTATAATCTTGAAATATATAACCAATATTTAAATTTCTAATTTCATCTTTCTTACTAACTCTTCTTTTAGTAAGTCTTATATTATTTACATAAATATTACCAGAATTAACATTATCAAGGCCACCAATAGCATTTAAAAGAGTTGTTTTACCACAGCCAGAAGGTCCAAGTAAAGCCACTAAACCTTTAGTAGGAAAATCTATACTACACTCATTAATAACATGAATTTGATTTTTCTTAAATCGATTAAAATATTTATTAACTTTCTCTAATCTTATCATCTTATATTTTCTCCCCATATGTTTTTATAATTGAATTCTTAAATACTTTTTTACCATAACGATTAGCAATTAATACTGATAATAATATTAATATTAAATAAACTAATATATAATCTTTAATTTCAATATATTTAGTAATAAATCTAAAGTATTCAAAATCTAATATATTTTTATTTACTAATATAATGAATATTAAGAATAAACTATAAGTAATTGTAGCAATAGTAAATAATTCTTTCATTAATATATTAATACAAACACTTTTTGTACTACCTAAAGTTCTTAAAGTTGTATAGTAACTATTTCTTGATTTATAAATGATTTTAATAACAAAATAAGATATAAAGAATAAAGCAATAATTAAGATAATGGTTGCAACTAATTTAAGTATTTTAATAACTTGCAGAGCAGTTGCTCCATCATTTATTTGTGCATCTTTCATAACTAATGAATTATAACCAGCATTATTTAAAACATTCACAGTACTCTCTAAATCTTTTACTTCTTTAATAAAGATACTACTTTGATAATTACTAGAGTTAAATAATTTATTATAATCACTTCTACTTATAAATATATAATTACTTGCATCTTCATAATTTATACCAAGTATTTTTTTACAATTATCACTATTAAAAATATTAGTAATTTTGTAAGTTTCTTCCCTTTTTTCATAGATATTTTCTGAAATTATTTTAAATGTATTATTTAGACAATTATAATCTTTACAATAAATATTAAAGTTTTCACTTAAATAGATTTCTCCACTATTTATATTATCACTAACTTTTATTCCAAAATAATCCATATTATTATTTAAAGAAAAATAATTATCATTTAATATATAAGTAACTTTATTATACCTTTCATTAATACTTAATGTTAAATCATTTAGTAACTCTTCGTTTAATAAAAATTCTAATTCATCATAATAATTTGCTTCATTATCATAAATTATACCAACTATTTTTATTTTGCCAGCATACTTTGTACCATTAAAAGCATCAACTGTAAATTTATCTTCTAATAAAGAAGATAACATATCACTTAAATACCAATTATCAGGATTTCCTTTAACTACTATTTCATTACTACTAGTAGGCATTTTTCCTACATCTACTTTATTAACATCTTCATTTAAAATAGTACCAGATAAATATAAATTATCACTAAAAAAACCAATATTATAATCTAGTAGCAAATCATCTTCGACTAGATAATCAACATTTTCTAAAGAACTTATTAATTCATAATCTCTATTTGTAAATGGTTCTTTATTATTTTTAGTAACTATTATTCTTTTACTATCATTATTAGCAAAATAATTATTATACCCTAATGTATTTGTTTCATATTCACTTTGTTTAAATCCCCCATAATTAGTAATTAAAGTAATAGAAATTAATAAGAAAATAATAAACATTAATGTAAATTTTATTGGAATATTAAAAGTATTTCTAATACCTAATCTTAATTTATTTAATCTAGTGATATTACTAACCTTTTTTTCTTCTAAATGACTATCTAAATTAACTTCTTTTATTATTTTATCCTCTAATAATTTACCATCATGCATTCTTATTAATCTTGTTGCGTATCCTTCTATTTCACTTTTATTATGAGTTACAATGATAACTAATTTATCTTTAGATATTTCATGGAGTAATTTAAGTATTTCTTTACTAGACTCACTATCAAGAGACCCAGTTGGTTCATCTGCTACAATTATTGGAGTATCGTTTGCTAAAGCCCTTGCTATTGCTACTCTTTGCTTTTGTCCACCCGATAATTTAGATGCTAAAGTATGTTTATATTTATTTAATCCCACTTTAGCAATTAATTCATAAACATACTTTTTTATGTCTTTTCGTTTTTTACCGTTCATGAGCATTGTTAGTTCAATATTTTGATAAACAGTATAACTATTTACTAAATTAAAATTTTGAAAAATATTACTAACATATTTTCTTCTATAGTTTAGATAATCTTCTTCCGTATAATGGCTTGTTTCCTCCCCATTAATATACATTTCGCCATCTTCGTAAGAATCAAGACCTGATAAAACATTTAAAAGGGTTGATTTACCACTTCCTGATTCACCAGTTATAACAACAAATTCTCCTAAATGAAGTTCTAAATTCACTTTCGTAAAACCTGATGCAATAACTCCATCTTGATAATAATATTTTGATACATTTTTTAGTCTTAACATATTCCACCTTCTAAAACAATTATATAATACTAAGATAAAAATTACTATCTATTTTAAGTTGCTTTTATCAATTTTAAGTAGCAAAATTGCTTGCTATATATTAAAACTTATTTACAAATTATTTGCAATAACATCGACAATACTTGTCAATAGTTTACATTATAAGATATATAAGTAAATAGCAAAGAAGAAAAGAATACTAGCAATTACACAAAATATATGAAATATTGAGTGCATATACTCTTTTTTCTTACCAAAACCATACAAAATGGCTCCACATGTATAAGAAATACCTCCAAGTAAAGATAAAAGAATACCAATAAAATTTAAATTTTGCCATAAATCTTTAAATGTAAATACAATACACCAACCAGTTATTAAATAAAGTGTCATTGATATTTTTTTAAATCTTTGTAAATCTATAGCATTTAAAATTATACCTAGTAAAGAAAGTATCCAAACTACAAAAAACATAATAATACTTAAGGGGTATGATAATTTTAATAAAACAAAAGGAGTATAAGTACCAGCGATTAATAAATAAATTGAACAATGATCTATAATTCTAAAAACTCTTTTGGCGTTATTTGGTTTAAAGGAGTGATACAAGCAAGAAGTTAAATATAGAATAATTGATGTAATTGTATAAACTAAACTAGCAAATAATTCTAATCCATTACTAGATTTTATAACACATAAAACGAGTGCCGTAATACTTAAAAGTGAGGCAAGTCCATGGGAAATTGAATTAATTAATTCTTCTCCTAATTTATATTTTGGTAGTTCAATTTTTTTATCTAATCTTTTATAATCTTTTTTATATTCTTTAATTAATGCATATAAATCCCCTAAAGAATTGATACATATAGCATAATTTTCTTCTTCATTTTTAGTAATATCACTAACTTTTTCACTTCTTTCTAGTAAATCAGCCATAATTTCATTTTTTAACTCAATAACTTCATCAGTTTTTTTAACTTTTTTAAAAACTTTATTTAAATATTTTTCAAATTTTTCCTTCATAAGCATCTCCCAATAAATTATCTAATATTTTTTTATTTCTTTCCCACTCACTACATTTATCTTTTAAATAAACGCAACCTTTATCAGTAATTTTATAATATTTTCTTCTTGCCCCTTCTTCATTATCACTCCAATAATGTCTAATTAAATCATTTTGTTCCATTCTTTTAAAGGCTAAGTAAATGGTGGCATCTTTAATATTTAATAAATTATCTGTCTTCTCTATTATTTTTCTTGATATTTTATACCCATAAGAATCACTTTCCTTTAAAATATTTAAAATAATTGCCTCAGTAAATCCTCTTAATATATCTGCGTTCATATTTGCTCCTATATATACATAATAACATTATATATAATTTATCATAATATATGCTAAGTGTAAATAAAGAGAAAATGAAAATTTTGTGAATAAAAAAAATAAGAAATTAATCTTACTCTTTATCTAAAGTAATCTCTATTACTTCATAATCACTATCTTTTTTACTTAATTCTAAATCTTCAATAAATAAAGTTGCTTTAAAATCTTTAATGGCTGTATTTATTGCGTTTTCTAAATCTGGGTTTACTCCTAAATGTAATTTTTTAATTATAGTTTTTAAAGATAAATTATTATTAGATTTTTCTCCTCTTGCTAAACTGATTATATCTACTAAATCATTACCATTTTTTATTTCTTCACTAAAGTCATACTCTAATGGCTTAATAGTAGTATGGTGAATTGATTTTTCTTTTTTAAATAATTCTTGATAAATCTCTTCCGTAACAAATGGGAAGAAAATACTAAAATCTTGTAATAGTTTATATAATAGCATATAAACTGTCTTTTGACCTGAATATCTTGGAATTTCTCCAAATTCTTCGGGGCGATATAAACGATGTTTAACAATTTCAATATAATTATCACAAAAGTTCCAAAAGAATTTTTCTAAAGTATTTAAGGCAAGTCCTACTTCATACTCATCTAAATATTTAAGAAATCCTTTTTCCATTTCTTGGAATACTCCTAAAATCCATTTATCAATATATTCGAAATCATTAAATTCCTTATCTTCATAATCTTGTAAGTGCATTTCAATAAATTTAGAAACGTTCCATATTTTATTTATTAACTTTTTACCTCTTAAAAGGGTTTCTTCACTAAAGACAATATCAGTACCAAGTCGGCCAGAGCCAGCCCAATAACGAATTACATCGGCAGAATATTCCGAGATTAATTCTAGTGGCTCAACTTTACTATTACCTTTAGATTTACTAATCTTTTCACCCTTACTAGCCATTACAAAGCCAGATATCATAACATTATCCCAAGGCCGTTCATTAAAATGATAGAAACTCTTAACTATTGTATAAAAATCCCAAGTTCTAATTATTTCTGAGGCATTAGTTCTTAGACTCATTGGTCTTAACATTTTTTCATAATTTTCTTTTTCTTTGTAACGCATATTGATTAGTGGTGTAACTGATGATGTTGCCCATGTATCCATAACATCTGATTCAGGAATAAATAAAGTTCCCCCACATTTTGGACATTTATCTAATGCGGGCTTATCTACTAATGGATTAACTGGTAAGTCTTCTTCCCTCGCAAGAATTACTTCCCCACATTTTTCACAATACCAAACTGGAAATGGTACGCCAAAATATCTTTGTCTTGATATACACCAGTCCCAAGCCACATTACTTACCCACTCATTATATCTTGCTTGCATATAAGAAGGGTGCCATTTTATTTCTTCACCTATTTTTAAGAAATCTTCTTTATGATTCATAATATCAATAAACCATTGATTCATAACGGCATATTCTACTTCCCGGCCACATCTTTCATGAGTTTGCACTTCATGTTCTAATTCTTCAATTTTTACAATGTATCCGCCTTCATTTAAATCTTCAATAATTTTTTTTCTGGCTTCTTTTATAGTTAAGCCACCATATTTAGGAACACTCTCTTCTATCATACCATCTTTAGTAAAAATATTTTTTAATGGTAAATTATATTTTTTCCACCATTCAATATCGGTTTGATCGCCAAAAGTACAACACATAACAATACCTGTTCCCTTTTCAGAATCTACTTTTTCATCAGCAAGTATTGGCACTTCAACATCAATTATAGGAATATGGGCAGTTTTCCCAATTAAATGATTATGAACTTCATCATTTGGATTTACAAATATACAAACTATTGCTGGAATTAATTCTGGTCTTGTTGTTGCAATAGTAAATACTTCGCCATCGGTCGTTTCATAATTAATATAATTAAAAGTTGTCTTAATTGTTTTTGTTTCTAATTCCGCTTGAGCAATTGAAGTTAAACACTCATTACACCATAAAGCCGGACTCATTTTATGATAACTTTTATTCTTTTTAACTAAATCCAAAAATGATAATTGACTAATCTTTATAGTTTGGGGACTAACTGTCTTATAATGAATATTCCAGTCGGTACTTACACCCATTTTACTAAATAATTCTTGAAAACTAAGTTCATATTTATCAGTCGTTTCATAACAAAGGCGAGCAAATTCTTCTCTTCCGATAACCGAGGCTTTCTTACTTTGTTCTTTTTCAACTAATCTTTCACTAGGCAAACCATTATCATCAAACCCAAAAGGATAAAACACATTAAATCCTCTTAATCTTTTATATCTTGCTATCATTTCAGTTTGAGAATAAGAAAAAATATGACCTATATGAATATTACCGCTTACTGTTGGTGGTGGTGTATCAATTGAATATACTTCCCTATTATCAGGAATAAATTCATATATTTTTTCATCTTCCCAATATTTTCGCCATTTTTCTTCTTTTTCTTTCGCAATATACTTCTTATCTAACATAATAAAACCCTTTCTTTCATATAAAAAAAGGTAATACCAAAGGGCGAGTAAATCCCGCGGTACCACCTTTATTTTTTCTCTTCAATTATAAAGCATTGCTGCTATTCATATTCCATTGCAACAAATAAACTCTTTCTTTTATTAGTTCGCACCTTCCACTAACTCTCTTTAAAATACTTGAATATATTCCTCAATTTCTTCATATGAATTTTTTATATTCTAACAAATTATTTAAGTAAGTTCAATAGTTTCAACAACATTTCCATTAACTTTTATATCAATTTTAGTATCAGTTTTTTCTAAATCTACTTCACTACTATTATCAGTAAGTGTATAACTTCCTAAATAATTTACTCCTAAATTTTCATACACCAATACAAATGTATCAGTAATTATACCTATATAATTATCTAAAATAACATAATCTTTAATATTATAATCAGTTAAATATTCATAATTTTCATAACTATAAATTCTTACTTTATCTTGATTTTTAGATATAATATATTCATTTGTATAATCTATTATTGGATCATCTATTAATCCTGTAATTGTAGATCCCGCACTATTTACAATAGACCACTTATTATCTTTTAAGACAATAAAATTATCTGCTTTTAATGAACCATCTTCATTTAAATTATTAATTAAACCAATAAAATCATATTGAAATGGTAAAACGCTTCTTAAAGTACTACCAATAGATAGAACACCCCAAACATTATTACTATTTTGAACTATATAAATATTATTTTCAATACTAGTATTATAATATTTAATGGCTTTATAAGTTTGTAAGTTACTTCCTGTATTAGTGGCATATAAATAAATTGCTGAGCCATCATTTATAAATGTATATTTTTCATCAACTATTGGCGCCTTTGTAACAGCCCCATCTTTATAATAATTAATTCCATATGTATTATCATCAATTAAAGAAGATGCAAAATCACATACTTCTGTTTGACACTCATAATAACTTAAGAATTTATCTTCACTATCATAAAAATATATTTTTCTTTCATAATATATTTCATGATTAGGATTTTCTTCCATAATACCTATATTATTAGTATTTAAAATACCTATAATAGATAGAGGAGTAAATATTAAAAGTAATACAACAATAGTTATTAATACACTTTTTCTATTCTCCATCTTCTACCTCTTCACTATTATTTACTATTAATTTACCAGTTGTATCATAATTATACTCAGTACCATCAACAGTTATTTTAAATCCATTAGTAAAATCGATTTCATAATTACTACTATTAATAATTAAATCATTTTGTAATACTCCTAAAGTATTATCATATCTATAAATATTTAATTTATTATTATTAACCCCAACATAATAATTAGCATAAAGTTTTATATCGCTAAATTCATTACTTATTTTTGTAAATGTATTATTATATAAACTATATGTTTTATCTTTACTTAATAATTTATAATAATTATTTTCTAAAACAATACTTTCATAACTAAAAGCTACTTTTCCTTGTACTTTTTCACTAGTAATTTCAACTACTCCATAATTACCTTTATTATTACCTGTTGCGGCCTTTGCTATTATATAAGATGAACTAGTATAAATTTGTCTAATTTGATTATCAAGTTCTGTATCTTTAACTATTTCTATTTCACTATAAGTACCCATTACTTTCTTATCTTTCAAACTATATAAATAATATACTTTATTCTCAGTATCAGCATAATCATAAATAAATATATATTCATTATTATATATACCACTTATACCTTCTTCATTATAATATATACCACAATTTGTAAGATTAGTTTCACTACTTGTTACTGTATTTTTATTCTTACATGAATAAGTTCCTAAAATATCTACTTTATCTTCATCACTATATATATATAATTTATTATCTAAATAACTTAAATAACTATATATACTACTTAATTTACCTTCTAGTATATTATAAGTTTTAGTATCATTTCCAATAACTACATTAACATTATCATTACTAATATTTATTTCATAACTTTTCTTAGTGTCAATTAATCTATTATTACTATTATACACATATTCTTTAACATAATCAGTATTATTTAATCTAATACCATCTTCCATTAATTTATTTAGTTCGCTATCAATTAAATATAAACGTTTACTTTTAACTAAAGCAATTACTTTATCATGGAGAGAAATAAATTCATAATCACTTAATAATTCTTCATTTTCATAATTATATAAGGCATAAGTATTATTTACCTCAGTAACTATATAATTACTATCAGCACTTTTAATAGTTCCCATCATATTAGAACTTAATTTTTTTCCTTCAATATCAATTATATAGTAATTTTCTTTATCTTGGGCTAAGACTAATAATTCATCATTATTTATAATACTTAAATTATCATATGATGGTCTAATTAAATATTCAAAACCATCTTCCTTTATTTCAATTATTCCAACTTTTCCATCTTCATCAGTTATTACTACAATATCTCTACTAGTATCATAACTTTTAATATTTGTAACTTCTAATAAAGTTTCTTGACTATCAAAATCATATAAAAATGTTTTTTCATTATCACTTATAAAGATAAATTTATTAAGATATATTTTACTATTTTCAACTAATTCTTCTCCATTTTCATAAATGCTTTTTACTCTATCAAAAGAATCAGTTTCATAATTATTTTTGGTAACAAAACATAACTCACTATTCTTATTTTCACACTCATAACTACCAAGTTCTTTTTCATTATTATCTAAAAAGATTAATTTACCATTTTCATAACGATAAGTGTCTTTTTCCACAATTACTGGCTCTTCTACTACTTCTTTTTCTTTATCTTTCTTAAATACAAAGAAATATAAAAGTAGAAAAATAACTATTAACGCAATAACAATAGAAGTAATAATTATTATTTTTTGCTTCTTTGTTAAATTTAATTTCTTTCTTTTTTTCTTTTTATTATTCCCATCATCTTTTTTTTCAGTTTCTTCCTTTATTAATTCTTCTAAAGTCTTGGTATTAGTATCTTCATTATCACTACTAATTTCAATTATTTCGTTTTCATAATTAAATTCGTTCATAATCAACTCTCCATATTCTTCTTAATTATATCATAATTTTACTCTAATTCAAACTATATATGAACGGGGTCAATATCAATTTCTAATTTTGTAGTATTATCATACAAATACATTTCATCAATATATTTTAATACTTCCATTATTTTATTATCAAAACGATATTTTATCACGATAGAAAAACGATACATATTATTTGCTTTAAATAAACTATGGGTAGAAGGACCTAAAACAATTGATGTTTTATCTAATTTATCTTTTAATATTGTACATATTTTGTTGGCACTCTCTAATGCTTTCTTATAATCTTTATCTATTACTTTTATTCCTATTAAATAATAATATGGTGGGTATTTTAATATTTTTCTAATATTCATTTCATAATTATAAAAATAATTAAAATTATTGTTTTCTACACACTTTAAAACAGTATTATCGGGATTAAAGGTTTGAATTATTACACTTCCTAAAATATCACTTCTTCCCGCTCTTCCACTTGCTTGATATAAAAGTGAAAATGTTCTTTCATTACTTCTAAAATCAGGAATATTTAAAGTGCTATCGGCATTAATAATTCCTACTAAAGATACTTTGGGAAAATCTAGCCCTTTACTAATCATTTGAGTCCCCAATAAACAGTCATATTGATAATTTTTAAAATCATTAATTATTTTTTCATGACTACCTTTTTTTGTTGTCGTATCTTGGTCCATTCTAATAATTCTCATTTTTGGAAACAATTTCTTTAATTCCATTTCTACTTTTTCAGTACCAAGTCCTAAATAATTTAGGCCATCATGCCAACAATTTGGACACATATCACTTTTTTTAGTAGTATAGCCACAATAATGACATCTTAAATTATTAGTACTTTTATGATAAGTCAAAGTAATGTCACAATTTGGACATTTATAAGTATAACCACAATAAGAACAAGTAATAATAGTCGAAAACCCTCTTCTATTTAATAAAATTATCATTTGTTCTTTTTTCTCTAATTTTTCTTTTATATTTTTTATTAACTCTTCACTAAATATAAAATTTCCTTTTTCTCTTTCTTTTTGCATATCGACAATTTTTACTTGAGGTAAATTACTTAAACCCGCTCTCTTTCTTAAAAATAAATGTTTATATACCCCTTTAATAGCCCTACTTCTAGTTTCAAGTAATGGTGTTGCACTTCCTAAAACAAGAGGAACATTATGATAATTACATCTAAATTTAGCCACATCAATTGCGTTGTACCGTGGAGTACTCTCTTGTTTATAAGTATCACTATGTTCTTCATCAATTATAACTATCCCTAAATTTTGAAGAGGCATAAATATTGCAGATCTAGTACCAATTACTACCGATACTTCTCCTCTTAATATTTTTAAGTATTCATCATACTTCTCACCATTTGATAATTGACTATGAAAGATAGCAACAGAACTACCAAACCAAGCATAAAAACGATTCACTACTTGCATAGTCAAACTAATTTCCGGAAGCAATAATATGGCTGTTTTTCCATTATTTATAACATTTTCTATTAAATTTAAATAAACTTCTGTCTTTCCAGACCCAGTAACTCCTTCAAGTAAAAATGTTTCAAATTTATTTGTATTCTTAATAACTTCATAAGCATATTTTTGTTCTTCATTTAATTCATATTTTACAATACCCCTATCTTTACTTTTATTAATTCTATATTCTTGCTCTTTAACTTCTTTTATTAACCCTTTATTAATTAAACTTTTTACTAAAGAATAATTATATCTATTTTTTAATACTTTTTTCTCATTTAAAATATCTTGTAATAATTCATTTTGTTTCTTACCTCTTTTATTATTTAAAATATATTCATTAATAATATATTCATTTTTATCTAACAATAAATAAGTTTTATAATAATTATAATTAGTATTTATTTCTTTAATCTTTAGGGAACTTGGAAGCATTGCTTGATAAGCACTGATTAAAGGACATAATGTTTTTTCTTTAATATAATGACCTAATTTTATTAATTCTTTATTTAATATTAATTCTTTATCTACAATACTATCTATTTCTTTTAATTCATACTCGCTATTAAAATTATTAGTTATATTTATTACAAAACCATAAACTACTTTTGAATTGAAAGGTACTTTTACTTTCATTCCTATTTGTAAATATTCTTGCATATTAAAAGGTACTTTATATGTAAAGTATTTATCTATTTTTTTACTTGGATATTCAATTAATATTTCTGCATACATAATAATTACCTTTCTTTAACAATTATAAGATAAATATTGAGAAAATAAAACTATCTTTTATTGACATCTATCTATTATTATGATACTTTTTATACAGAAACAGGTTATTCCTTAAACCGACTCGCTGATTATTTATTGTTCAGAAGACCGGTCGGAATAGCCTGTTTTTTATTATTTCTTTAAGTAAAAATAATCTTTGTAAACGATAATGTTTTTGACTATTTATTATTAATGTAACATAATACTACCATTTTTTGAATTGTAACCGTTTTTTAGTTTCTTCTTCAACCGACATAATTTCGATAATTATAAAATATTCCCTCCTATAATATATTTACTGCATTTTTCTTTAATTTCCTTTTTTTCCATTAAAAAACACTAATTACATAGTGTTAATCTTCTTTGACATCAAAGTCTTTAAGTTCTCCATCACTTGCTAATATTTTATTAACTTTTTCAGTAGCGGCATTTAATTTATCACTACAATTCTTAGCAAGAGCCATTGCTTCAGTATATTTATTTATGGCATCTTCTAAAGCAACATTACCGCTTTCTAATTCTTTAACTAACTCTTCTAAACTTTTTAAACTTTCTTCAAATGTTTTTTCTATCATTATTTAATCTCCTTTACTATCGCATCAATTTCACCATCATATAATCTCACATTTATTATATCATTTTTCTTTAATTCTTTACTACTTTTAATTATCTTTTCATCTACTTTAACTAACGAATAACCATTACTAAGTATATTTAAAGGATTAACTAATTTTAAAGTATTAATTAAATAATCAAGATTATGTTTCGTATTAATTAATAATTTATCTATATGATTATTTAAATTTATCTTTATATCTTTTAATTTATTTTGATTATTTATAATAATTTTACTAGGATTAACTAACTTTAAATTATTAAAATCTATTTCTAACTTATGTTGTTTATTTTCTAATAATCCATTAATACTTTTATGTAGATTATCAATTAATTTATCTAGCATTTGCTCTTTCATTTCATATAAAGTCATTGGATTTTTTAAAACATAAGCATTTTTTAAATTATATAAAGAAATAAATTTTGTATTAACTAAAGTTTTAATATTTTTATTTAATCGTAATTTGTATTGATTAATTAAATTTATAATATCGCTTTTTGTTGGTACAGCCATTTCTGCCGCTCCAGTTGGAGTTGGGGCTCTTAAATCAGCAACAAAATCGGCAATTGTAAAATCTGGCTCATGACCTACAGCGCTTATTATTGGTGTTTTTGCATTATATATTGCTCTTGCAACAACTTCTTCATTAAATGCCCATAAATCTTCAATAGAACCACCACCGCGACCAACAATTAAAGTATCACAATTATAATTATCAGCAACTTCAATTTGATGCACAATATTAGGAGCAGCATTTTCGCCTTGAACCAAAGTAGGGAATAAAATAACTTCACATAATGGGTATCTTCTTTTAATAGTGCTCATAATATCTCTAAC
Organism: uncultured Bacilli bacterium; assembly: GCA_944372545.1. GTDB lineage: Bacteria > Bacillota_I > Bacilli_A > RF39 > UBA660 > SIG200. The sequence goes on from CALVZO010000016.1 coordinate 53,229, forward strand.
GGCTGCTCCAGTATCGGCAGTTATTACTCCAATTCTTTCTGGAAATCTTGGAATTGGCTTTTTATGCTCTTTATTAAATAATCCTTCTTTATATAATTTTTCTTTTAATTTTTCAAATTCTAAATAAAGATTTCCTAATCCATCTAATTCCATTGCTTCTACATATATTTGATAACTACCACTTGCAGGATAAGCAGAAATTCTTCCTGTAACTAAAACTTTCATACCATCTTCGGGAACAAATTTTAATGTCCTTGTATTATTTTGAAACATTACTGCATTAAGTCTTGATGCTTCATCTTTTAAAGTAAAATAAAAATGCCCTCTTGTATGATTTTTAAAATTAGAAATTTCTCCTTTTAAATAAACTCTAGTTAAATTAAAATCATTATCTAAAATTGACTTAATATAATTATTTAATTCTGTTATAGTTTGATATTCTCTATTCATATATACCCTTTATTCTTTAATAATTTTATCTAATACTGCATTAATAATTTTTCTAACACTTTCATCACTATATTTTTTGGCTAGTATTATGGCTTCATTAATTACGACAACCTCCGGAGTATCAGTATACAATAATTCAAAAATAGCAATTCTTAAAATAGATGCTCCTAGTTTTTCTAACCTTTCAATATTCCACTCACTTATATATTTATTGGCTTTTTCATCAATTTCTTTTTGATGCGTAATTACACCATAAACAATGTCTTTTACAAAATCATTTTCAATTTCTAAATTATTTTTCATTATTTCTTCTAATGAGATAATATTACTATTCTTAAGTAAATCCCATTGATATAAAATAATCATACATTTTTCTCTTAATTCACTTCTTGTCTTTGCCATAAAATCACCAACTACCTAATTATATCAAAAGTTATTTTAAATTAATAGATTATTTTTTCAAATTCATTTGTAATTCATATAAATAATTTAAGGCTTCAATTGGAGTCATTTCAAGAGGATTCAAAGAAAGTATTTTATCTTTTAATTCATCACTCTTTTCCTCTTCTTCTTCAAATGAAAAACTTAATTGTACTTTTTCTTCTTTACATTTTACTTTATTATTTTCATATTCTCTTAAAATACTATCTGCTCTTTTTAATAAACTTTCTGGCATATTAGCAAGTCTTGCTACATGAATACCATAACTTTTATCAACAGCACCATTTTTAATTTTATGTAAAAATGTAATTTTACCTTCTTCTTCAATTGCCGATACATGAACATTTTTAATTGTTTTATATTTTTTTTCTAAACTAGTTAATTCATGATAATGAGTTGAAAATAAAGTTAAGGCCTTAATATTTTCACTAATATATTCTAGTATTGCTTGGGCTAGAGATATACCATCAAAAGTTGCCGTTCCTCTTCCAAGTTCATCAAATATAATTAAACTATTTTCCGTTGCATTTACTAAAGCATTTCTTGCTTCTTTCATTTCCACCATAAAAGTAGATTCCCCACTTACTAGATCATCACTTGCTCCAATACGCGTAAATATTTTATCAATTATTGGTAAATTTGCTGATTCTGCCGGAACAAAAGAACCCATTTGAGCCATCAAAATAGTTATGGCAATTTGGCGCATGTAAGTTGATTTACCACTCATGTTTGGTCCCGTAATTAAAAGGGTACTATTGGAAGAATCCATTTTACAGTCATTTTCAACATAAGTATCTTTTGATACTAATTCTACAACTGGGTGTCTTCCCTTAATAACTTCTAATTTTTTTTCTGTATTTAATTTAGGTCTTACTAAATTATATTCTTCACTACAAATAGATAAAGAAAGTATAGCATCTATTTCACTAATAACATCGGCAGTCTTTTTAATTTTTAAAATTTCTTTTTTAATTATATTTCTTATTTTCAAAAATAAATTATATTCTAAATCAATTATTTTTTCTTCAGCATTTAATATAAGTGCTTCTTTTTCTTTTAATTCTGGAGAAATAAAACGCTCACAATTAGTCAAAGTTTGTCTTCTTTCCCAACCAAATTCTTCTTTTACTTCTTTTATTTGTCCTTTACTAATTTCAATATAATAACCAAATACTTTATTAAAACCAACTTTTAAGTTTTTAATTCCTGTTTCTTCTTTTAATTTATTTTCAAAAGAAGCCACATATTCTTTTCCACCACTTCTTATATTTTTTAATTCATCTAATTCTTCATTATAACCACTTTTAATTAGCGATCCTTCTTTTATCGTAATTGGAGGATTTTCTGCAATAGACATATCTAATAACATATATATTTCTTGATGTGTATCGATATTTTCCTTAAATTCTAAAGTATCAATTATCTCTTTTATTCTTGGTAATACTTTAAGACTATTTTTAAATTGTAATAAATCTCTGCCATTAGCACTACCAGCATTAATTTTTCCACATAATCTTTCTAAATCATATATTTCATATAAGAGATTTTTTAATTCATCTTTTAAAATAAAATTATTATTTAATATTTCTATTTTATTATATCTTTCATTAAGTAAATCTATATTTTTTAAAGGGTGCATTAGAAAACTTTTTAATTTTCTTGAACCCATCGCAGTCTTACATTTATCTAATAGCCATATTAATGAATAAGTTCTATCTTTTAAACGAATAGTTTCAAATAATTCTAAATTTCTAACTGTATGAATGTCCATCTTTAAGAAATCTACTTTATTAATAATGTTACACTCATTAAAATGTTCAATACTTTTTAATTCTTTAACTACTAAATAATAAAATAAATGGTTTATACCGGCTTTAGCCCTAGCATCTACAATATTTTTAAAAAATTCAAAATCTTCATTTAAATAATCTTTACTAAATACTACTTCAATATTATATTTATTTTTTAATAAATCTACTAATTGAATATTGGTATTATCAAGAAGAATTACTTCTTTAATACCTAAACTTAATACTTCACTAATTAAGTCATCAACATTTTTATTCAAACTAAGACTATTTAATTCACCCGTTGAAATATCGGCATAAGTTAAAACATAAATATCACTAAATTCTAAAATACTTGCTATATAAGAATTGTTTTTATCATCAAGTAATTCAAAATCAGTAATTGTCCCTTTACTTATAACATCTACTACTCCTCTTTTTACTGTATCTTTAGTAGTTTTTGGGTCTTCTAATTGTTCACATAACGCAACTCGGTACCCTTTATTAACTAATTTTTCAATATAACCTTTTACAGCATGATAGGGAACTCCACACATTGGTACTCGTTCTTCTAATCCGGCTTGTTTTCCTGTTAAAGTAAGTTCTAATTCCCGAGATGCTGTAATACCATCTTCAAAAAATAATTCATAAAAATCCCCAAGACGAAAAAATAAAAGTTCTTCTTTATATTGATCTTTTATTTCCATATATTGCCGCATCATGGGACTTAATTTTGTTCTATCTACTTCATTTCTTTTCATAATTTGTATTATACTATTTATTTTTCTTATTGACAATTAAAAAAGATGCTTTATCTTGATTCTAAATAAGTAATCGCATCTTTCAAACATGATACTGAAACAATTTCAATATCTAAATTTCTCTCCTCTTTTATTTTTATTGCTTCTTCATAATTTTCTTCCGGACACAAGAATATATCTGCCCCCTTTTTAGAAGCCCCTAAAACTTTGTATTTAATTCCTCCAATTTCTTCAACTGTGCCATCACTATTAATTTCCCCAGTACCAACTATATCTAGCCCTCTTGTTATATCTTCTTCTACTAAAGCATTATATATAGCCAAACTCATCATTAGGCCTCCGCTACTACCTGATTCATTATCTTTCATTTTAACAGTAACTGGTATTTCTGTTTCATAATCATAATTAGTTTTAAATGATACTCCCATTTTTAAAGTATTATCACTATCTAAATAAAGAGTAGCAGTTCTTTCATATTCTTTATCATTATTTATAACTTTAATTTTTAAAGTATCTCCTTCATTAAATGTATTTACATATTCTTTAGCATCATCTAAAGAATTAATTTTATAATCATTAATCGATATAATTCTATCTCCTACTTCTATATCAGTATTAGCATACTCACTAATATACATAACAATATTTATTGTATCTTTTATTTTAATTCCTCGCCCTGATTCATTGAAGGCTGCAATTATGGCATTATCTATTCCATCATTTAAATATTCTTTACCAATTTCTAAAACATCTTCGTAATCATTACCTTCACCCGTAATATCACTTAAAGGTATTAAATCCCAATCTGGTAATATGTAAGATAGTAAAATAAAAACCGAAGTCCCTTTAACAGCAGTAACATAACTCATAGAAAAAGACCCCTCTTCAGTATACTCAGTATCAATTATAACTCGGTCTTCTAAATTAATTGTTCCCCCACTTTTATATATTATATAAGGAAATTCATAATAAAACATAAATAAAAGAATTGTAAAAATAATTAAAAATTTATAATTTAATTTGATAAATGACTTTATTTTTTCATATATTTTATTAATCACAGATATCACCTAGTTCATTATAGCACTTCGAGGTATTTTTATGAATAAATTTAAAAAAATTTTCACACTATTTTTATTTTTTACTGTATTTTATATTTTATTCAAACATAATTATATTTTAAATAAAAGTGTCATTGATGGGGTAAACTTATGGCTTACTAAAGTATTTCCATCTCTTTTTATTATGTTTATCTTAAATAACTTAATAATAAACCTAGATATATTATCACCCCTTAGTAAATTACTTAGCCCCTCTTTTAATAAATTATTTAAAACAAAAGGTAAATCTGTAAATGCCTTCTTATTATCTATTATAAGTGGTACGCCAACATCTATTTTTATTATAAAGGAAATGCTTAAAAATAAACAAATTACAAGTAATGATGCCAATAAATTAATTGGTTTTACTTTCTTTTCTAATCCCTTATTTTTATATAAAATATTAAGTCTTTCTTTTAATAAATTTATTACTATTAAAATTATTTTAATTCATTACTTGACAAATATTTTAATTGGATTAATTTTAAGAAATAAAATATATAATAATGATGAATTTGTTTTAATTAAAGATAGTATAAATAATAAAAACATATTATCTTTACTACCTGAGACTATAAAATCTAGTTTAAATACAATGACAATGATTTTAGGAACAATTATCTTTTATATGATTATAACTAATTTATTTTTAAGTTTTACTAATATTAATAATACAATGAAAGTAATAATAAAAAGCTTACTTGAAATTACCCAAAGTCTTAATATGTTGCCGAGTTTACAAATAAAATCCATAATAAAAGAAATTATAGCTATTTCTATAATCTCTTTTGGCGGTTTATCTATTCATACCCAAGTTTTATCTTTAATGAATAACACTAATCTTGAATATAAAAACTTTTTTTATTCTCGTATTTTACATGTTTTAATTAGTGCAAATACCTATTTGCTTATCTACTTTTGTATTCCCAGTTAAATAACTAGCATTAGTTCTATTTAAATCACTTTTATATGAAGCATAACTAATTTCAATATCATCTACTGCATTATTTTTATCTTTATTATTTCGTTCATGATATAAACTATTATATAAATATATATTTAATTTGAAATAATAATTATCAGATAAATTATCGACATAGTATGTAAAATTACCACATAAATCTAATTCTGCCCCTTTCATTTCCCAAGAATATTTTTCGCCATTGTAACTTGTATAACGTAAATAATATTTTGTTTGTTCTACTCCAAGTTCATCTGTATATGTATTAGAATCACTTCTTAAAGTAGCGGTCTTAGTATTTGATAATCCTTCCCTATAATGAAAATTAATTACTAAAGCCCCATTAGTAGAAGTATCAGATACTCCCACTAAAGTATATTTATTTAAATCTTTACTTATTGTATATATTGCATCAGTTCTATTAACTTGATTATTATAAGCAAAATTATTATTATCAATTTCATTTCTTAAATCAGTAAGTAATTGTAATAAAAATGTCAATACTAAGCCAATTAAGACAATACTTACTAATAATTCAATTAATGTCATACCTTTATTATTTAATTTCATAAGTACCGCCTTATCTAAAGTATACCGTACATACTGTCGGTCCATCACTTGTTACTGTTAGAGAGCCATTTTTATATTCAATACTTGCTCCCCCAGTACAACCGGCATTATATAAGTCATAACCAACTGTAGGTACACTACTTAATTCGTATTTTTGCGTAGTTCTGTCCATTACATAAACTAAAACTTTTATATCGGCATCAGCCAAATCAAAATAAACATTACATACATCATTAGTAGAAGCACTAACATAAACGACATTATTTTCTACTTTTATAGTACTGCCATTTTGACAATTACTTTTATCTTTATTATAAATATAACCTAAACTTGGAATACTAGATACACTTTCATAAGTACCATCAGATTTTTCTAAATAATAATTAATTAAAACATTATCGCTATATTTATTAAAGTATGCCCTACATGTACTTTGAGTAGTACCTTCACCATAAAGAGTACCATTAGTATAAGTAATTTTGGCATCACTACTATCACATATATAACCAACATAAGCATAGCCAGACCCAGGAATACTATAAGTCCTGCTATATTTTTTACCTGTTGTATAACCATTTACACCAGTTTCTGTCTCTTGCATAATTATAATTTCGACTTTATCATTTCCACCTTTAAAGTAGACATCACACTCATCTTTACCGGGAGATTCTACTAAAAGAGCATTAGTAGCATCATCTATAGTAATTGTTGCTAAATTATTTTTACAACTATATGTATCAAATACATAATTACTTCCAGGTACAGTAGAAGTTTCACTATACATTACACCATTAAATTCATGACTACCATTAGCGTCTTCCTTATAAAGATTTAAAATAATATCCATTTCAATTTTAGTAAAGTATACTTCACAAACGGTTTTTTGAGAAGAAGATATTGTAATTTTTCTAGTACTATCATTCCAATTTAAAGTAGCCCCATTAGTACAATTAGAAAAAGAATAACGATAAACATTATTAGGAATATTAGAAACTAATCTTGCTTCAGCATCTTCACTTTCTTTTGTATATATTTTTAAAGTTATATCTTGTTCGGCTTCTTTAAAATAAACATAGCATGAATCTCTTCTTTGGGCCGTAACTGAAATATTACCATTAATATAGGAAAGAGAAGAACTATTTTTACAATAACTAAATTTTGGTTCATAAACATAACCAATTGTTGGTACACTTTCTTTTATCTCATATTCATTTGTAACTGGATCCCAAACCATTATATATAAATTAATATCGGCAAGAGATTCATTAGCAATATCTTCTTTGATATCACGTTTAAATTCTTCTAGTAAAAAACGAACTCTTGTATAAGAATTAAGTAAAAATAACATTAACATTAAAAATATAATGAAAAATGTATAAATAACTGTTGTTGATACAAATCCATTTTTTTTCATTATTACACACTTACCCAACTATAATATTTATGACAATTATCATTACCGTTAGAACCAGTACAAATGTTATATTCCACCACTAAAATATAAGTACATGATACATCAACATAAATTGTTTTTAAATAACTTATAAATTCATCACTTAAATTTGCATATATACCATTACAATTTTCATATTCGGAACAATTTTTATCTAATGAACACTCTAAAGTACATTTTTTTAAATTATCTAATTTATTTTCTTTTAAAATAATCATTTGATTAACTTCAAAATCACTTAACATATTAGATATGTATGTTCTCTCTTTTTCATGACCACTAAATAATTCGTTATATTCTACTCCTAAGGTTACAAAATATTTGTCTTGATTAGAAGTGATATCATTTAATACAGACATAATATTTAATTCATTAATTCTTGTTTTAATGTACCAAGAACGATAAATATAAGCAATATCATCATAATATATTCTTACCTTTTCTGACTGTAAAATTTTTGTAAATGAAGAATAAAGCAATAATAAAGAACTTGTTAAAACTACAATGGCAATAATTGTTTCAACAAAAACAAAGCCGTTTTTCTTCATTCTATTCACTTCCCTATTATTAATTATAACCTAAAGTAATACTTTTATCAATGAAAAAAATATCGCTCAAAAAGCAATATTTTATTCTAAAATTCCTTTAATTCTTCTTACTCCTGCCCCACTTGATTCTTCTTTAACAATTTTAAAATGGCCAAGAACACCTGTATTTTCAACATGAGGGCCACCACATATTTCTTTAGATAAATTACCTATTGTATAAACTTTAACTAAATCTTTATATTTACTATCGAAAGTCCCATGGGCACCACTTTTCTTTGCATCTTCATAAGACATTTCTTTCCATATTACTGGGGTATTGGTTTTTATCATTTCATTAACTCTATTTTCTATTTTTACCTTTTCTTCATCACTTAATTTATGGTCTAAATTAAAATCAAATCTAATTCGCTCATGAGTAATATTGCACCCTTTTTGAATTATGTCTTTACCATAAATTTCTTGTAAAGTGGCAAGAAGTAAATGAGCCAGTGTATGATATTTTGTCGATTCAATTGAAGTATCGGCAAGTCCGCCTTTAAAAGAACCAGCATCAATTGTTCTTGATTTTTCTTGATGTTCTTTAAAACATTGATTAAAGCCTTCAATATCGACTTTCAAATTATTTTCTTTTGCTAATTCTTCTGTCATTTCAATTGGAAATCCAAAAGTATCAAATAATTTAAAGGCATCACTTCCAGAGATAGTATCTTTATCTAAATGTTTTATAACGCGGTAAAATAACCTCTCTCCATCTTTTATTGTTTTAACAAATTTATTATATTCTTTTTCCATTTCTGTAAATATAAATTCTTTATTACGAATTAACTCTTCATAAACACTTTTATATTCTTCGATATAAATATTTGCTAAATCATTTAAAACAAAACTTTCAATATTCAATTTTCTTAAATGTCTAATACTTCTTCGTATTAATCTTCTTAATACGTAACCTGCCCCAATATTACTTGGAGTTATACCATGGTCATCTCCTAAAATAAAGGTGCTTGTTCTAATATGGTCCATAATAATACGAAAACTTTTCTTATTATCTTCATATTTCATATTTGCTAATTCTTCTAATTTTTCTTTTACTCCTTTAAAAAGAGTTGAATCATATACACTTTCATAACCATTTAAAACAGTTATTGTTCTTTCTAATCCCATGCCTGTATCAACATTTTGTTGTTTTAATTTTGATAAATTACCATTTTCATCTTTATAATATTCCATGAAAACATCATTCCAAATTTCTAAATATTTACCACAGTCACAAGCCGGATTACAGTCATCACTACATTTTGGTTTACCCGTATCATAAAACATTTCTGTATCTGGGCCACATGGACCAATGCCACTTCCTAAAATCCAAAAGTTATTCTCTCTAGGTAAATAAAATAAATGATCATCTTCTACTCCAAGACTTTTCCAAATATTATAAGATTCAGTATCTTTTGGAAAATCTTCATCTCCTTTAAATACTGTAAAATATAATCTATCTATATCAATACCTAAATATTTTTCACTAGTTAAAAACTCATAACTATATTTAATTGCATCTTCTTTAAAGTAATCTCCTAAACTCCAGTTACCTAACATTTCAAAAAATGTTAAATGGGAATTATCACCAACTTCATCAATATCACTAGTTCTAATACATTTTTGATAATCACATAATCTTTTACCAGCAGGGTGGGCTTCCCCAAGTAAATAAGGAACAAGGGGGTGCATTCCGGCAGTTGTAAATAATACAGTTGGATCATTTTCAGGAATTATGGAAGAAGATGGAATAATTTTATGATTTTTACTTGCAAAAAACTCTAAATACTTTTCTCTTAATTCATTTGCAATTATCTTCTTCATTATTTTAATCCCTCTAAATATTTGAACACTTTATCTTTTAACACATTTATTTCATCATTTGCTAAAATATAATCAAATTCTTCATAACTTTCTAATGCTGTTTCCGTAATATGTGATTGTTCTTCAATTGATAATTTACTTGGACTAAATTGATTTTCAACATATATCGCATAAACATTATCATAATTTAATTTAATATCTTCTATTTCACTAGGAAATCTTACATCACTTATTACTACATTATTTACTAATGTTTCATATATTTTTAAATCATCTAACATATTACGAATAAAATATTTTTCATCAATTTTTCTAATTTTATCACCTAAATCTTGTAAATATTTTCTTGGCTTAGTATTATTATTTCCGTCCCACTCCGTTAATTCCTTTGCAAAACTTTTTAAATATTTCGAATATTCTGTAATAACACAACTTTCTAATTTATAAATGTAATATTCTTTAATTAATTTGGCAACTTCTCCTTTACCACTTCCGGCTTTACCAGCCACTAAAAAAATTCTCATAAAAACTTCCTTTCTAAAATAAAAAGGACGAAACCATGCAAGGAGTCAAAATGACGGTACCATCCTTTTTTTACTTAATTATTTTAACGAACTATGCCGATTAATCTCCAAAAGTAGCCATTATTTAATCCACCTTATTAGTTTACACCTGCCACTAACTCTCTTTAAAGATTTATTAAATACATCTTTCTTCAACGATTACATTACTAATATATCATAATTTTTTCTGATTTTAAAGATTTAATTTTTCTCTTGTAAATTCAAATAATACTCTTAAAATTGTAAGACAAGGTGTTGCTAAAATCATTCCTAAAATACCAAAGAAATGACCAAATACTAAAAGGGCTATAATTATTAATACTGGGTGAAGATTACTTGCTTTACTCATTACAATTGGTTGCAATATATAACTTTCGACAATTTGCACAATAACACAAATAATAAGAGTGCCAATACCTATTAATGGGTCTTGAGTAAATCCTACTATTACTGCAGCAGCACCACCAATATATGGGCCAATATAAGGAATTAAATCAGTTATTCCACAAAATAAACCAAATAATAATGGAGCATTTAAACCAATTAAAGCAAAGCCAATTGAATCACAAACAAGAACCATAAACGCTACTAAAAATGTTCCATTAACACATTTACGTACCTCAACACTCATATGAAGAGATAAAACATTAACATCATCTTGTAATTTTTTTGGAAATACTTTTTTAAAATGATTACAAATATTATCATAATCAATTAACATATATATACCAATAATTAATCCCATAACAACTGTCCCAATACCACTAAATAATGAAGCAATAATACCAATTATTAAATTAGGTAAATCTTTAGCATAAGATGCACTAAGTGTTGTTATATTGGTAATAAGTTTAGTTTTAAATTCATTTAAATTTAAACCATTAGCGTCAAAATTCGCAAATATTTCATTTATTTTCGAAGTAATTCTTTCTACAAAACTTGGTAATAATCCTACTAATTCATTAACTTCATTGTAAATTGTAGGAATAAATGCATAAAGTAAAACAAAGATAATGATTACAAAAGTTGAAAATACGATAACTGAACTTAAAGCATTATTTTTTACTTTTCCATTTAGTTTTAATACTAAAGGCCTTAATAACCAAGCCACAATAAAACCAATAAAAAATGGGGCAATTACTTTTAAAAATTCAAATAAAATATTTAAGATATTTAATTTTTGAATAGCAATAATACCAACTAAAATTATTGTCACTATAAATAAAATATATAATATTTTTAATATTTTTTTACTTAAAGTAATTACTTCATTTAGTTCTTTTTTATTGACTTCTTTTTCTAATTTTTCTTTCATTATTTCACATCCTTTAGGTATATTATACTATATTTTATTAAAAAATAGTGATAATTTATTCACAAAAATAAAAAATACATTTTGACATGTATTATTTATTCATTTTTGTAGTCATTTCATTTGCTTTTTCTAACATATTATTAATTAATTTATCTGCTTTATTCTTAGTATTTTTATTCATTAATATATATGCTCCCATACCTACTAAAGATGATAAAGCAATTGAAGTTATCATACTACTCTTTTTCAATATTTCCACCTCTAGTTATATTATGAGATATTTTTAATATTTTATGTATCAATAAATTCATTTAAAATTCTTAATTTTAAACTAGTTTTTCTAACCTCACCATAATCATTTAATACTCCCTTATAAAAAGCATTAGCATCTCCAATTAAAATTAAACTTTTCTTTGCTCTACTAACTCCTGTATATAATATTTTATTGTATAACATATTTCCATAATTAAAACTAATTGGCATAATTACATAATCAAACTCACTACCTTGACTTTTATGAATAGTAATTGCATAAGCATGCTTAATATTTTTTAAATCTTTTTTTTGATACATTACTAAATTACCATCATAATCAATTGTAACTATTTCTTTTCTATAAGGAGCATTTATTGTAGCAATACTTTTAATAAATCCAATGTCACCATTAAAAACATTATTATCGGCATCATTTACTAATTGTAATACTTTATCTCCTTCTTTATATAATATATCACCATAATATATTTCTCTTTGACCATTACTTGGATTAAATAGTTCACATAACATTTTATTTAAATTATCAATACCATTATCTCCCTTATATTTAGGGGCTAAAACTTGTAAATTATTTTCAGTAAATCCTTTAATTTGTCCTGTTTCAATAATTTTTTTAATGGCTAATGATATATTCTTACTATCCATTGGAATAAAATTATAATCATCTTTCTTATTTAAAAATTCTTCACTTAAATCTTTATTTTTAATTTCTCTTGCTAAATAAGGTATATAAGAATTTTCACTTTGCCGATATATTAAATTAAGAGGTATATAATTAAATACATCACTATTTATTAAATCACTTAGTAATAATCCTGGCCCCACTGAAGGTAGTTGAAAGGCATCTCCTACTAAAATTAATTTAACATAACTATGAACTCCTTTTAAAAGAGATGCAAATAAATGATTATCTATCATTGATACTTCATCAACTATAATTAATTTTTGAAAATTTTTATTATTTTCATTTATTAAAAAATCATTACTATCTTTATTCCATTTTAAATATCTATGAATTGTTGATGCTTTTAAATTAGTAGACATACTCATTTTCTTGGCTGCTCTTCCAGTCGGGGCTAAAAGAGCAATTTGCTCTAATATATCTATACTACTTAATTTATTCTTTTCAATATATAGTTTAACAATAGCATTAATTATTGTTGTTTTCCCTGTACCAGGTCCTCCCGAAATAATCGTTATATTATTATTAAGTGAAGAAGTTATTGCCTTCTTTTGATCATCATTATAAGTAATATTTAATTTCTTTTCTAACTTTTTAATATTTTCACTATAATCATATTCTTTAACACTTTTATTAGCAATTTTCTTTAAGTACTCAGCAATTACTAATTCATTTTGATAGTTTTCTTCTAAATAAATATTATTATCACTACTAACTATTAAAAATTCTTTTTCTAGTTCTTCTAAATATTCTAAATATAATTCATAATCAACATATACATTAAATAATTTATTTATTACTCCATATATTGCTTCTTTATCATAATAAATATCACCCATTCTATTAGATACTTCTTTCATACATTCAAGAATTATTGCTTTTATTCTTCTTTTATCAAATTTATCTTCATAATTATTTAAAAATATAGCATCTAATCTTTTAAAATCAATTATTTCATTTAATAAATATATATTGTTATCTAAAATATCTATTATCTTGTCTTTATATTTTGTATATATTTTACCGGCTTCTTCAATTGAAAATCCTAAATTTTTTAATCTTAAAATCGTATCACTACTTTTAGAAAAATTTAAAATTGACTCATATATTTTATCTCTTTTTGTATCACTCATGCCCTCTACTTTATCAAGAGCAAATTTATTTTCTTTAATTATATTTATGGCATCACTTCCATAGATATTTATAATTCTCTCAGCAGTTTTCTTCCCACAACCTTTAATAAATGAACTACTTAAAAATTCTAAAATATCTTCGTTTTCTTCCGGTAAAATTATTTCATAATTACTAACTTTAAATTGACTTCCATACTTTTCGTGATTAACTAATTCGCCTTCTAAAGCAACTGGAACTTCTAATTTATAATCTAAAAGATTTCCCGCAATGGTAATTGTTTTTTTTACCAATTTTTCTTCTTCACTTTTTTGCACACGAAATAAAGCCACTAAGTAGCCGTTTGTATCATTACTATATATTACACTTTTTAATTTTCCAATAATCTTCATAAATAAATTATACTCTATATTTTTTTAAAACTAAATAAAAACATGAAAAAATTATAAATAAATTCCTTGTATGAAAGGAAATATCTTAGTATAATTTATTTAGGCCGTAATAGTATAATGGTATTACAAATCCATGGTAAGGATTAAATCAGTGTTCAATTCACTGTTACGGCACCATAGGAAAATTAGTCGAACTAATCGACTTTAGATATATGAAAGGTTAATTTCGGTTAACCTTTTTATATGCTCGAAAGGAGTTGATTAGTTATGCAGATAATAAAGAAAAAATTAGAAATTAATGAGATGCTAGAAAAACGAATTAAAAACACACTTAAGTTTCTCAATATCAAACTTAAAATTATTAAAGGCAATAAAACTTTTTTTATGAGAGTTGCTACAAATTGGTAACGAGAAAGTGAAAGTAGCCACAACAGTCGAAATAAAGGACTATATATGATAATAAAGATTTCGATAAAGATGATGTTTACGATATAGCAATAGACACCGATAAAAAGAATGAATTGTTTGATTATGCAGATATTGATGACTATTACTCTAAAGATGATTTAGAATTATAAGAAATATGATATAATATTAAGTACGAAAGAGGTGATACATTGAAGTATAATATTTATTGTGATGAAAGTTGTCATTTGCAACATGATGGAAATAATATTATGATAATTGGCGGTGTTTTTTGTCAAAAACATAAAACAAAAAAAATTAATAAGGATATAAAAAAACTAAAAGAAAAGTATAATATCAAAAATGCTGAAATAAAATGGCACAAAGTAAGTAATAATAAAGTTGATTTTTATATTGAGTTAATTGACTATTTCTTTTCTAACGATGATTTAAAATTTAGATGTGTCATTGCACCTGAAAAGAAAAATCTCAATTTAGAAAAATATTCTTTAACATATGATGATTGGTATTATAGAATTTATTATTTATTGTTAAAAGAAATTGTAAATATTGATGATGAGTATTATATTTATATGGATATTAAAGATACAAACGGTGGAATAAAAGTAAAAAAGTTAAGACAAGTTTTAAATAATCTTCTTTATGCATTTTACAATGATGTAGTAAAAAATATTCAATTAGTGCGTTCAGATGAAATAGAAATAATACAGTTATCAGACATATTAATAGGTGCAGTTTCTTATGTGAATAGGAATTTAAATATTAAAGATAATGCAAAATCAAAAATAATAAATCTTATAATGGAAAAAACTGGTCAAAGTTTAAAATATACAACTACCCCAAAAGTTTTTCATAATAAATTTGATGTTTTTAGATGGAAGCCAAAAAGTAATGACAGATAATTGTAAGTACGAAAATTTAAAGTTGGATTTAAATAAAGATACAAATGTTTTGATAGATGAGTCATATCAAGCATATAGTAATACACTTTTGAAAAATGAGATTAATTTTAAAGGTAAAAAACTTTTACTAAAAACAGAAAAAGATTTACATACAATGAAAGAACTAGGATATGAGCATATTGTATCCATGAAAAACAAATTGGGTTTAAGAATTTATGAAAAAAACAGAATGATATATGTACTATTAATAGAGAAAATATTTAATAATTGTTGTGACAAACAATGCGATAGTATAAGAATATATAAGGACAAAAAAGACATTTGTATTTGGTGCAAAAAAATGGATTATCTTATTGTAATAACCGAAAGAAAAAATGGATATCTATTACAAACTGCCTATCCCATTATTTATAATCATAAAAGAAAAGAAGTCGAAAAAAAAGCAAACGAAAACGGCATATTTTAATATATACCGTTTTCTCCGCTCCTTCAGACACTTGGTCGATGAACTAATTATAGTGTAATACTTTTTTTTGAAAATGTCAACATTTTGGTATTACGTTAATAGTATATTCGTAATTGACAAAATTATTATATTTTTATTTTCCAAAAGAGTAACACACTACACTATTGGCAAAACCAATAACAGTGTGCAAAGGGAAAATCCCTTTTTAAACCCTTTTAAGCATAATTTTAGCAAGGCATAAAGCCAAGTAAAAATTATGTTTTTTTCTTCATATTACTTTTCTCTTTTACTAAATTTCATTTAAATATCTAATTAAATAGTTTTATTTCATTACCTTCATCATCAAATCCTACTCCATTATAAATATTAATATAATATCTAGCATCTAGGGTATTAATTGAATTATTTACATGTCTAATTTCTATTACAACCATGTCTTTATTTTGGTATTCTTCTATTTCTAAATTATCAATACCTATACTATATTCTTTTTTAGTTAATACATAATCGCTATTCATAATAAAATAATCTAATGCAAAATCACATAATTCATCTTTTGAATAAGATAGGTCACTATTAAAATTTATTGGTCTAAATATATTTTTGTCTTCTTCCTTTTCACCATTAAATATTGCATTATCTTTCTTAAATACATTTATTTTTTCAGTAAAATCTATATCTTGATAAGGGTAAATTATAAATTCATCTGAAAAATTTTCTTCATGAACTATTTTTTCATCTTTAATAAAAATCATGCCAGATATTTTCTTTAATTCTCTATTTAATTTAATTCCCGTAACCTCTAATATATCACTTTTAGAAGTAGCATTTTGATAGATTATAACATAGTCCCAAGAAAAATCTGTATAATCTTTTAAATCAATTGTATAAGTATCGCTACTTTCATTTTGACAATACTCTAGTACTTTATCAGTAATTTTATTATTTTTATATAATATCATAATTGAACCAACTAAGCACAAACTAATTAATAATCCAAATATTAAAACTATTCTTTTTTTCATTATATATTCTCCTAACTATTTTTCTACTTTATAATATTTAATATTATAATTATCTAAATCATTTATAGTAATTATTCCTTTTTCTAATGCTGTTGATATTAATTCTTCATTTCCATCATTATATTCAACAACCATATATTCATTTTTCAGGCAATTCCAATAATAAATATAACTATCATCTTCATAAAATTGTTCTAAGGCTTCAGCACAAGAGAAATTATTTATATTTAATGTTTTATCGACAATTTTAATTGTATTATAACTATCAATTCCTTCGATAGTACAACTAAATTTTGTTCCTTTTAATTTAATTTGTGGTACTGCAAATTCTTGGCAATTATAAGTATCATAAAAAATTCCACGGTAAACATTATCATTTTTTCTAATAGCAAATATTGGTTTATTATTTGTAAATATACTTACTAAATCTACTACTATAAGGAAAATTATTATGACTAATATAATTAATAATATTTTTAACCACTTTTTCATAACTCACTCTCTCTTAAATTCATTATAACAAATAAAAATAAGACTTTCCTAAATTAAAAACTTTTAATATAAACAATATGTAAAATAAAAAACCAACAAAAAAAGCCCGAATAAACGGACTTAATTTCTTCATGGCGGAGCAGGAGAGATTTGAACTCTCGCGACAGTTACCCGTCCTACACCCTTAGCAGGGGCGCCTCTTCAGCCTCTTGAGTACTACTCCATGCCAAGTACTTTTATAGTGTAACATAATAAAAGGGGTTAGTCAATTATTAAAAGCCCCTTTTTTATTATAATCAGAATTAATTATTTTATTACTCATTTAATAAATCTCTAATAATAGCAATATTTTCATATTGGAGCGACACATAATCACTTGCGGTATCAGAATTTGTTACTAAATCATTAATTGTATGTACTGTCGCGTTGTATTTTGATTCAAGTTCTGTTACTAATTCACTATCACTATCACTACTTAATCTTAATATATTTTCATATTCAGAATTTTTAAATTTACTTTTTATATCATTAATAGCATTTTCACTATCAGAATCTTCTATATCTTGTAAAGAAATTATATTAAAACCATAATTTTCTAAATATTTAAAGACATTATTAGCAATAACTATAGTATTATTATCATTTTCTTTGGCCTCTCTTGCTATATTTCTTAATTCAGCATCTACCCAAGATACTTTTGTATATAAGTCATCATAATTTTTATTAACTTCTTCTTCTTTATAAGAATTATCTAAATATTCATTTAGTGAATTTCTAATATTTTTCGCAAGGCTTAAGAAATTATTCGGAGCAAGCCATAATTCTTTAATATCATAATTATAATTTAAACCATATGTAGCATCAATAATTAATAAATTATCATTACTATTTAAAAATTTCTTGGCTATTTCTTTTTCATTACCTAAACCAATATAAACAAATAAATCACCACTGGCATAATCCTCTATTTGTTTATCAGTAAGTTCATAACTATCTAAATTAACTTCATCAGGATAAATACTTTCAATTGTACTATTATCACCATATAAATAATCAGTAATATACATAACTGGGTATACTGTTGTATAAATTGAAGCATTTTCTAAATTGTTTGATTTAAAACCACAACTGCTTACACAAGTTATTAATAAACACAATAATAAACATTTAATTTTTTTCATATATTCAACTCTATTCCTTTAATATTTTACTATATTAAGCCTTTTTTATCAATATAATTAATTTCTACTAAAAGTAAAATTATAGATACTAAAAATGCTCCTATTACATCGGTTGCAAAGTGAGCACCTAAATAAACTCTACTTATTGCCACCATTATAGGAATAATACCTAAAATAATTGATACTACTACTTTGATATTTTTATTTATATTACTTTTCATAATTAAATAAATCAACATACCATACATGGAAAATGCTGCCATTGTATGACCACTTGGGTAAGAAAAACTTGTTTCAATAACTAATTTTTCAACTTCAGGTCTACTTCTTCTCATAATAACTTTTATTAAATTATTAATAATTGTTGAGATAACTAAACATAAAGTAATTATTAAACCAATGTTTTTTCTTTTTAATATAATAAATAATATAAGGAAGAAAAAACATAAGAATACAATAAATTCAGCACTTCCTAAGAAAGTTATTATTTTATAAAATTTAGTATTTCCATCACTTATATTACTAGTAATAATATCATATACTAAATTATCAAAATCAGTCGTTAAATTTAATTTAACTAAAATACTTAATAATATAAATAAACTAATTAAAACAATTATTAATATTTTTCTATTTTTTTTCATTAAATATAAACTCCCTTTGAATAATTAAATTGATAATCCAAATTAGGAAATCAACAAATATTTTGATAATAATAACCGAAATATTTAATAAATTATATAAATAAGTTACAAAACAACCAGAAAAAAACATTTGAATTACTACTAAAATATAATACTTAGTAAGAGTTTTTATACTCATATCTTTAAATATTAAATTACTATTTACTAAATAATTATAAATTGAAGAAACGATTCTTGCTAGAATTGTTGCGGCGAGAATTTTGGAATTAATATTTAATATTGAAAAAAATGAAGCAAATAATAAAATGTCTAGTAAAAAAGATGATGTTGCTACAAGAAAATATTTTAAAAATAATTTATATATCATAATTGAGTCTTTTAAGGGATTAAAATGACTATTAGCATTACTATTTAAATAAATTGTTTCTATTTCTACTTCACTAATATCTATATTTTCTTCTTTACAAGCAATTAACATATTAGTTTCATATTCATATCTTTCTCCAGTTAAATCAACAAATTGTAACATTAAATTTTTACTAAATCCTCTTAAACCAGTTTGGGTATCACTTATATCAAGACCAATAAATATCTTGAAAATATTTCTCGTAATTTTATTCCCATATTTGCTTTTATTAGGAACATTGTCTAAATCAAAATCTCTAACCCCTAAAATTAATTTATCTTTATTTTTAAGAAGAGCCTTAGCACATTTTTTAATATCTTTCACACCATGTTGTCCATCACAGTCGCAAGTAATTGCACCTTCTATATCACTATAATTATTTAAAAGATAATTAAAGGCATTTTTAATTGCTCTTCCTTTCCCTAAATTCTTATAATGTTTTAATACTTTAATCTTATCTTTTTCTAAACTTTTAAAAAATTTATCATGTTCCCTTTTAGAACCATCATTTATAACCAAAATATTTGTAAATTCTTTTTTTAATTCTTTTAAAAATTTCAACATTATATCTTCTTCTGGATCTAAAGAAGGAACTATTATAAATATATTTTCCATTTATACCACCTAACTATATTGATTCCATATTAACAAGTTTATAAGAGCCATCATAATAAATAAAATATAATCTATCATGCATAACATCAACTTTATCTTTACCACTTACAACCATATTTTTTTCTAAGTAAACTTCACAACTAAAGGCTAAGTCATTATAAATAATAAAGTTTTTTATTGATTCATTAGTAAATACTGGATTTTTTAATCTATGTGAACTAACAAAAGTAATATCAACATTATGACTCCAACCATAAGCCATTTCATACATGTAACTATCAGTGATTAAGTATGGAGTAAGTTGGAAAAATCCATGATAACTACCAGATAAATCATCAGTTAAAAATAAACTCCATTTTTCCGCTAAAGACATAATATCAAAATCTTCTTTTAAATATTTTTTAGCATCTTCTAAATTTTCTACTTCAATAAATTCTTTTTTTACTTCTATTTTATTATCTTTAGTTTGATAACTAACTTCTAATTTATCACTATCTTTGATAATAATTTCTGGCTCGTATACCAAATTATTTATTTCATAAGTTTTATTTTTATCTATTTCAATGTAGGTAGTAAGTCTTTCTAACCCTTCTACATCGCCTTCCTTAGTTATATCATCATCACTTACTAATTTATCATTAATATATAATTCATAATCAGTAGGTATAGTAATTTCATAATTATATAAACCATTAGAAAAATCATTTTTACTATCAACTATTTCCCACTCATTAATAGTTAAGATAGCCATTTTTTTGTAAGTATTAACACTTTTTAGGAAAACCGTACTAATAACTTTATCATTTATTTTTAAATCATATGCATAAATATCATCACTAGATTCCTTACTATTTTTCTTAATTACTAAATCTTCACTTTTAAATAATTTTTTTACACCATCACTTATTTTGGCATTACTTTTTTCATAATCACTAATTACAAATAAATCTTCACTAATATCTTCAGATAATTTCCCGCTTGTTGCTAAATATTTAATATAATTATCTACTAAATTTCGTTCATATAAAACCATACTTCTATAAACATAGCCTAAAAATGCTATGCTTATTATTATTAAAATACTTGAAAATATTACTAATCCTTTTTTATATGGACTTAATCTTCTAAATTTTCTTCCTAATTTCATAATATTTACCTCTTCTCTACAATGAATCCCGTTGGTAATCTCCAAGAAGAATTAGAGTAATAAAGAGTTACAGAAGTCATTTCATATTTACCATCATAATACATACTTGATGATGAGCCACCATCGATATTAGCAGCATTTATAGCCCCATATTCTTCCATAACTTCAATTAAATCTTGAGCGGTTGCCCCAAGGTGACCATTAGCACCTCTTCCATCAGTTACAAGCAGTAATACGGCACCATCACTTCTTTGACCAATTGCAGTTCTTGGATTTGCCCCACTACCTGAGCCATTAACACTTCTTGATTCACCATTTATTATTAATTTTACAAAATGGTTATTCGCATCACTTGCTTCTTCTTGAAACGCAACAGCATCTCTTATTTTTTCTTCTTTAATAATATTTTCAATTTCTGTTTTATTTTTACCACTTAAATCAATTACTTTAAGTAAATTATCTTCCCCAAAACCAACTAAATGCAGTCCGGCAATTCCAGAGGGATTATTATGTTCAATTACTCCATCTCTTACAACTAGTCCCATTGGTCTACCACCTTTATTACCATTAGATACATAAAGTCCCCCATTAACACCCGCAAAAGCATCGTTGTCATTTACTAATTTATCTAAAGTTATACCATATTCTTTCCAACTACCATCATAAATTGTCGCAAGTTTAACCCTTGCTGGGTCATTTACAATAATCATTTTGGCACTAAAAGTTCCCCCATTTATTTCTACTAATTCTATACCATTAATATCTTCTATTTCCTCTGTTGAAATTAAAGAATTATCTATTTCTTCATCAAAAGATTCCATACTATTACTATCAACTATTTCTTGAACGGCTTCATCACTCATTAGTAAGCCAACAACAAATTTCATTTGCCCAGTTTCTAAAAAAGTTGTTACAAAAAGGTTTCTAGCATGTTCACTAGGACCATAGCAAAAAATTAATCCCATACCATAAATAGTAACGATTAAAAATAAAAGAAAGATACCAACAAAACTAAAAAATTTACCAACTATTTTTAATATTTTCATATAAAACTTCCTTTACTACAAATACTCTATCAAAATCTTATCATAGATAATTATAAAGTTCAACCAAGAAAAAAATTGGGAAATCCCAATAACTTTATTCTTGTGCAAGACTAATTAATTTATCAATTAAATCTCTATAACTTATTCCAAAATTCTCTATTAATTTAGGATACATGCTAATAGATGTAAATCCTGGTAAAGTATTTATTTCATTTAAATATATTTTATTAGTATTATTTTCAATAAAGAAATCTACTCTTGAAAGTCCTTTGCAATCACATGCTAAGTAGGCTTTCTTTGCTAACTCTTGAATTTCTTTTATTAATTGGTCATCAACATTAGCAGGAATTACCACGCTTGATTTAGCATCTTTATATTTAGAATCAAATGTATAAAATTCCCCATTTGCTAAAACTTCTCCCACTGTTGAAGCAATTAAATCATTATTACCAAGTATTGCACACTCTACTTCTCTTCCCTTTATTTCTTCTTCTACTAAAACTTTCTCATCATATAAAAATGCTTCTTCTAAATATTTAATTAATTCAATTCCATTAGTGGCCTTATTAAATCCAATTGAAGAGCCTTGATTAGATGGCTTAATAAATACTGGAAAATTTAAATAATCACTTACTTCATTAATAACACTATTTTTATCAAGTATCTTTTTATTAAAATCACTAGTTATATAAATATAATTGTCTTCTTCTTTTTTTAAATACATTCCCTTAGCGGTATTAATGCCGGCTTTCTCAAACATAATTTTTGTATATATTTTGTCCATACATAAGGAAGATGCCAAAACATGACAA
Organism: uncultured Bacilli bacterium; assembly: GCA_944372545.1. Taxonomy (GTDB): domain Bacteria; phylum Bacillota_I; class Bacilli_A; order RF39; family UBA660; genus SIG200. The sequence goes on from CALVZO010000016.1 coordinate 76,681, forward strand.
CCAACATATTTAACTCCTAATAACTCAAGTAAGCCTTGTATTGTTCCATCTTCTCCATATAAACCATGAAGTACTGGAAATACTAAATCTAAATTTTTTAAATATTCCATTATATTAGGAATAAGTTCTAATTCTTTAATTTCATCTCCAACATTAAGAATCTTTATTTTATCAATATCTTTTGTATATTTATAAAATTTTCCTTCACTACTAATATATATTGGATATATTTCATATTTCTCTTTATTAATATTTTCTATAATACTGGTACCTGATACAATTGATACATCATGTTCTTTTGATTTACCCCCAAAAATAATTCCTAATTTCATTTTTTACCTCCTATTTTAGAAGTTTTATTATTCCTTCATATATTTCAATAAAATTCATACCTAAAGAAGACTTAATTAAAATTGTATCATTTTCTTTAATTAATTCTTTAATCTTCTCTATAGCATCACTATTTTTATTATATGCATAAGTTAGTTCTTTATTAAAACCATTTAATATTGCTTCTTCATAAATATATTTAGCATCTTCACCAACACATATTAATATATCTATATCTTTACTAGCAATAAATTTACCTAAAGTTCTATGAATACTTTCTGAAAAACTACCAAGTTCTAACATACTTCCTAAGATAGCAATTTTTCTTGTTTTACTTAAACTACTTAAATAAGTAATTGCACTTTCCATTGAATCTAAATTAGCATTATAACAATCATTTATAATAGTTATATTATTAAATTTTTCTATTTGCATTCTTCTTTTAGTTAAAATGAAGTTCTCTATTCCTAACTTTATATCTTCATTACTAATATTAAAGTAATCTCCAATAGTTATGGCACACAAACTATTTGTAACAAAATGTTCTCCCGGTACATTTATTTTAAATGTATCTTCTAAATTATTTAAATTAACCTTAAATGTACTACTACTATCTTCTAACTTAATATTTGTTGCCATATAATCACTTTCATTATTTATACCATAAGTAATTATTTTCATATCTTTATTATCTTCATAAAATTTATGTAATAAATCATTATCATTATTAATAATTAATACTTTTTCTTCCATACCATCAAGTATTTCTAATTTGGCTTTTAAAATGTTTTCTCTTGAACCAAGAAGACCAATATGGGCAGTACCAACATTAGTAATTATAGAAATAGTGGGTCTTGCTATCTTTGATAAATTAGAAATTTCTCTTAAATTATTCATACCCATTTCAATTACTAAACAATTCTCATCTTTTAAAGATAAAATAGTAAGGGGTACTCCAATATGATTATTTAAATTACCCATAGTCTTTAAAACATGAAATTTTTTACTTAAAACACTAGCCACTATATCTTTAGTACTAGTTTTACCAACACTTCCAGTTATTCCAATAACCGGTATATCATATAAACTTCTTTTATAACTAGCAAGGCTTTGTAAAGATTTAATTACATCATCTACTAAAACAATAAATTTATCTTCTAAAGTATCTAAATATTCATAATCTATTTTAGTCTCACTACTTAAAATACAACCCCGAGCCCCTTTATTAAAAGCATCTTTATATAAAGAGTTACCATCAAAATTTTCGCCCTTAATACCTATATAAATATCACCTTTTTGAATAGTTCTTGTATCTTTAGAAAAATTTTCTAATAAAGTATCTTTATCTCCGATTAAAAGATGCCCCCTACATTTATCAATTAAATCACTTACATAAATATTATGCATAAACACCACCCTTACTAATTATTTAATATTCTTATCTTCTTTTATCATTTTAAGAATTTCATCATATAACTTTTTATTTGCTGTTTCTAAATCCATATCACCAACTTTAAAAGGCTTGCCAAAAGTTAGTTTTAAATCTTTGGTGCGAAATTTATAAGTACCAGTTATAGCAAAAGGAACAATAGTAGCGTTAGTTTTTTTAGCCATCGAAACTGCTCCAAATTTAAATGGTTGCAATAATTCTTTCGTTTTATTTCTAGTTCCTTCTGGAAATAATCCTAGGGCTAAACCTTTTTCTAAAACTTCAATTGCTTTTGTTTTCGCCACTTCATCACGATTTTGTCTATCTACTGGAATACACCCAGCCATTTTAAAAAACCATCTTGTTTTCTTATTTTGAAAATATTCTATTTTGGCCATATAATGAACCGGTCTTTTCATATGCAATAATGGTAAACATTGATCCATTACATGAATATGATTACCACATAAAATAATTGGTCCATCAGTTGGTACTACATCTTTATTTTTTACTTTAAAAGGATAATAAAGGCGAAATACCCAACCTAATGTATATTTAACAAAATTAAAACCAAACATATTAAATTCATTTTTACCAAATGATTTAAACGCAATAAAAATTAAATATAATACAATTAATATTAAAATAATATACACTATTAACATAAATACTCCTATTCTATAACTTTGATACTAGTAATAACAGGTTGATTTTCATATAAAACGGTACCGTTATCATCTTCTACTTCAATACTTTCACAAATTTCATCAACTATATCTATGCCTTCTTTTACATAACCAAACGCGGCATAATTACCATCTAAATATGTAGCATCTTCATGAACTATAAAAAATTGACTTGAGGCACTATCATAACTAAAACCATTTCTTGCCATTGAAATAACTCCTCTTACATGACTAATATTATTTTCTACCCCATTTTGCGAAAATTCACCTTTAATAGTTTCACTAGAGCCCCCAGTTCCATCATGATTTGGATCTCCTCCTTGAATCATAAATCCCGATATAATCCGGTGAAATGTAAGCCCATCATAAAAGCCATCATTTACTAAATTCACAAAATTGGTAACTGTAATTGGAGCAACATCAGCATCTAACTCAGCATATATTACCCCATAATTTGAAACATCAATAGCAATATTTATTTTTCCGCTTAGATACTCATCACTTTTACTGGAACAACTTACACAAAATAATAAGCAAATAATAAGCACTAACTTTTTCATTTACTTCCCTTTACTAATTCTTCTTGTAATTTCTTATAATCAACTTTCATTAATTTTGTTTTAGGAAATTCCTTTTTATAAATATATTCTCTAGGTATCATATAGAAAGATAAATTTTTCTTAGCATGGTCCATTATACTTTTTTTAACCGTGTAACTTTCTTCTACACCATCTTCTAAAATAATAAATGCTTTAGCAACTTCTTGTTTATATGGGTGTGGTACCCCAACTACACATGCATCTTTAACATATTTATTTTCTCTTAAAACATTTTCAACATATTGTGGGTATATATTATAACCTGATGAAATAATAATTCTTTTAATTCTTTGAACATAAAAGACTACCCCATCTTCATCAATATAACCCAAATCACCAGTATGAATATAATAATTACCATCATCATGTAATTTATAAACCTTATCTGTTTCCGCTTTATTATTTAGATACCCTTTCATAACTGCAAGGCCACTTGCACAAATTTCTCCCACTTCATTAGGTTTTACTTCTTTATTTGTTTCTGGATTAATTATTTTAATAATATTACCAGGAAGAGGAATACCAACACTACCTAATTTATCACTACCTAAAGAGCCAAAACAAAATGGTCCAGTAGTTTCAGTCATACCATAACCTTGGGTAATAGTAACTGGACAGTTATGATTTTTTAAAAATTCATTAACTTCTTTATTTTTATTAACTGCTAATGTATCTCCACCAGATATTACAAATTTAACTTGCGATAAATCTACATTATCCATATGTTTATTTTTAAGTAAGGCTTCATATAAAGTAGGTACTCCCGTAATAACTGTTGGTTTGTATTTATTCAGTAATTTATCAAATCTTTTCGCATCAAATTGTGGCACTAAAATACAAGTTACTCCTAAACATAAAGGGGCATATAAACATACAACTAAACCAAAGCAATGGAAAAGTGGTAAAATTGATAACATTGTATCACCAGGATAAAGTGTTGGAAAACAGACCTTTGCTTGTTCATTAATACAAGTAAAACTTCTATTTGATAAAACAATACTTTTTGGTGTTCCTGTTGTTCCTCCACTATGAAGAATTACGGCATCATCTTCACTACTTCTTTTAACGAAAACATTGCCATCATAATTATCTCCTAAACGTAAAAATTCTTTCCAAAAAATATATAAACTATTTTTCTTTGGCTTTTCTTCTTTTCTTCCCTTTGTGGCATTATAAAGTCCATTTAAAATAATTGGCATTGACTCTGATGCACTAGCAATAACAACTTTATAAACACTAGTTTCTTTAATAATTTTTCTTATATTACTATAAATTCCACTAAATGCTACTAAAAGAGTACTCTTTGTAACATTTAAATATTCTTTAATTTCTTCTTCTGCTGATAAAGGGTGAATCATATTAGCAATTGCCCCTACTTTATTAACCGCTAAAAAAGTAATTGCGGCTTCGGGAGTATTAGGCATACATATTGTTACTACATCACCAACTCTTACTCCAAGGGCTTTTAGACTTCTTGCACATTTATCAATATAATCCCAAAATAATTTATAAGTAATCTTTCTCCCAAAATAATTAATCGCATAATTATTTTTATAATCTATAGTATTTTCCATCATATACTCATATAAAGAGATATCAGGCACTTCAATATTTAAATCTTCTTCATTATAAAAATGTTCCCATAAATTTTTTTCCTTTTTTTCCATATTAATCCTTTCTATTACTAATTAATTATACAATATAATTATATGTCATTACAAGGTTAGTTTGCTTTAGTCTCTAGCATTTTCTTAATTAATGGATACATACAAACCATTATTAAAAGTGAAGGATATATATATCTATAATACGTATTGGCTGGACTTAAAACACAGAATAAAATAGATATTATATTAGGAATTAAGAATATATAATACTTATCTTTACATAACTTTAAGAATATATAAATACTAAACCAAGTAATAAATGCAATATTTAATATTAAACCAAAAAGACTGCATTCAAAAATTATTTCATAATCATGCATTAAACTTCTTCCTAAACTTAAATTATTATAATGATAGTCAAATCCTGCTTCCGGTAATTTAGGATTTAATTTATGATATACTTTCCAACTATTTTCAAAAGGATTAAAATAACCAGAGATATTATTAATTGTAGCATCAATATATACTAAAGGGTGCTTAAGTAAGCCATTAAACCAAACTTCAAAATAATTTATTAAATCTTCATTAGTAGCGTCTTTATTGTATTTATTTTTAACTGGGTCTGCTAAATCTTTGTCATAATTTGTTTTTAAATTATCATAATCTAAAACTTTACTAATTACATCTTTTTCTTCTTCACTTAATTCATCTTCATAATAAATTACATATCTTGCTGTTTGTTGAAATGGAATTGATAATGTTTCTCTAATGCTTGTTCCACTTATTCCTAAACTAGGCAAAAGAATATTATTAAATGATGTATAACTGAAAATAACTAGTAATAAAAGAGAGATAATTGGTAACTTTCTTTTTTGATAAAGCAAAAATGGAATAGTTATTATAACAATAAAGAACCCATTATTTCTAAATAAACACACTAACATACTAGTTAAAAATAAACGAATATAATCCCATTTTTTCAAATCATTAGTTGTAGTAAAGTGATAAATATCTAATGTAAATAATAATAAAAAGGCGGTATATAATGTATCTTTAACTGCAGTTATACTATAGTAACCAAATAAAGGAACTAACCCTAAAATTAGTAAACTTATAAATGAATTTATAGGATTTACTTTATGATTTACACTATAAGATATAATATGACTATAAACATAAATTACAATAAATAATTGAAATATTGTATATAAAAACATACCAAAATTGACATTACCAATTAAGTAACCGAATTTAAATAATCCCCCTAGTAAAAAAGTATGAATTATTGGATTAAAATTAGTAAGAGTAAGATCACTTATAGGATTAATAGCGTCTAAATATCTTGTATGCATACCCATCATTTCTTTTATTTGATTTGCATTATCATAATTAATAATTCCCGGATAATATAAAATTAAGTATACAGAATAACAAATACTTAAGAAAATAAATGAGTATAAAAAATGATTTTTAGTAAATTTATTTAAAAATTTAAATTCTTTTTTATATTCTTTTTGTAAATGTTTACTAAAATGACTAATTAAAGTGGTAAAAAAGAAATAAAAACCTAATATTTTTAAAATAGATAAGAAAAAATTAGGAATACTTCCAAAGAATAATTCTCCAGTAGTTTTTATTTCATAACTATACCCTAAGACTAAAATAAAACTCATTATAATTATAAATATTTTTTCTCTTAATACTAAATTATTACTTCTAAATTTATAATAGTAAATAAAAAGGAAAATAAATAATAAAAAACTTAAAAACCAAGCAAGATTATTATTTAGATATCTAAAAAAATAAGCACAAACACTAATTGTAGTAAGAATACTATATATAATATTTTGATAATTTTCTTTTATTTTTTTCATGTTAACCTCTTTTAAATATTAAATATTTTTGAACTAAATAATTTATCATAAATAAGATAAATTCAACTGGAACTTTAATAATTGTCGCATTTATTTCTAATAAACTATATAATTTATCTACTAAAAAAGCCGAAATAAACATTTGCACTACAACTAATAAATAATAACTAATTAATGTTTTTAATTTATTTTCCTTACTTTTAAATACTTTTTCTCTATTTAATAAATAATTTATAAAAGATGAGATAATTCTTGCAAGTATTGTGGCTAATATAATATTTAGAGAAAGTATACTATTAAAAGCAGTAAAAAAGAATATATCGATAAAAAAAGATAGACCCGCAACAAATATATATTTTAAAAATGTTTCATACTTTTTTATTAAATCAGTTAATTTTTTTAACATAAAATCACCAAATAAATTGTATCATTAAATAATAAAAAAATAAATAAGGATTACCCTTAATTATTTTTCTTCTCTACTTCTTAAATAATTTTGTAAATCTTTAGCGACATTTAATGGAATAATTTCACTTAATTCTTCTAATTTAGCATTTTTAATATTATTAATATTACCATATTTCTTAATTAATTCTTTTTTTCTTTTATTACCAATACCATCAATATTATCTAAGATACTACTAATACTACCCTTACTTCTTAATGTTTTATGATAATTAATTGTATACCTATGGACTTCATCTTGAATCCTTGTTAAATAATGAAAAACATTACTATCTTTATCAATATTGATAATAGCATAAGTATCGCCATCAATTAATTCATGAGTTCTATGTTTATCATTTTTCTTAAGACCACATACTTTTATATTTAAATTAAGTAAGGTAAGTATTTCTTTACAAGCATTAATTTGATTAATCCCCCCATCTACTAATATTAAATTAGGTAAAAATTTTCCTTCAACTAAGGCTCTTTGATATCTTCTATAAGTAACTTCCTTCATCATATTATAGTCATCATTTTTATCTAAACTTATTTTATATTTTCGATATTCATTTTTACTAGGTAATCCATCAATAAATACAACCATACCACTTACTGAATAAGAGCCAAAAAGATTAGAATTATCAAATGCATCAATTCTTTTTAATTCTGGCAAATTAAGTAATTTTTTTAATTCTGCATTGGCTTCAATTGTCCTTTTTTCTTCTTTTAAAATCGAAGTCATTTCATTATCTAAATAAATCTTGGCATTAACTTCCGCCATTTTAATTAATTTATTTTTAGTTCCCTTTCCAAAAGTCAAAAATTTAGTATTTAATAAATCTTCTAATAGTGATGTATCAATATCTTTACTATGTAATATTTCTTTTGGTACTTCATGACGTAAATAAAAATTCAATAAATAATAATTTATTTCTTCCATTGGATCTAATTTAATAGTTAATACTTCATTATGACTACCAATTAATTTGTTATTTCTAATAAATAAAATATTAATACCTATATGACCATTGTTTATATAATAACCAACAACATCTCGGTTAATAAAATCATGTAACTCAACTTTTTGTTTATCTAATATAATACTTATATAATTTAATTCTTCTTTTAATTCTTTGGCTAATTCATAATTTAGATGACTAGAATAATTTTCTATTTTTTCTAAAAGTTTATCTTTAATAATTTTATCATTTCCTCTTAGAAATGAAAGTATTTCATTTTCCATTAATTCTAACTTCTCTAAATCAATATTTTTTGTACAATAACCTAGACACTCCCCAATATGATAATATAAGCAAACATTTTTAGGCATACCTTCACATTTTTTTAATGGATATAACCTATTAATAAGGCGTACAATTCTTCTTGCTGCATATGCATTAGGGTATGGTCCAAAAATATTTTTCTTATCTTTTTTCTTAATATTTAAATATCTTGATACTTTAACTTGCGGATATGGCTTACTTATATATTCAATATAAGGATAACTCTTATCATCTTTTAATAAAATATTATATTTGGGATTATATTCTTTAATTAAATTAATTTCGGCAATAAAGGCTTCCGTTTCCGTATTAGTAACAATATAAGTAAAATCCACTACTTCACTAACCATTTTTCTTGTTTTACCGGTTACAGTTCCTTTAAAATAACTATTAACTCTTTTATATAAATCTTTTGCTTTGCCTACATAAATTATTACCCCATCTTTATTTTTCATTTGATAACTACCTGGTAAGTGAGGTACTAACTTTAACTTTTCCTTTAACATATAAATCACTATCAATAGTATAACATAAACTTACTAATATATGTTACAATTTAGATGGAGGTATTATGAAACTTTTAAATAAAATTGAAATAATAGAAAAAAAATCAAAATTTATTGCCTACCTTTATGAAGTAAATACGAAAGAGGAAGTTACTAGTATTCTTAATGACTTAAAAAAAGAACATAAGAAAGCAAGACATATTCCTTATGCTTATAAAATTGATAATTTAGTTAAAAAAAGTGATGATAAAGAACCAAGTAATACAGCAGGTACACCAATATATAATATAATTATGAAAAATGATTTAAATAATATTTTAATTTGTGTAGTAAGATATTTTGGTGGTACTCTACTTGGAAGTGGACTTTTAACAAGAACTTATATGGCCTCGGCTAAAGAAGTCATAAAAAAAGCGAATTAATTATCGCTTATTTTTTTGTATATTTCTCTAATTTCTTCCGGAGTTCTATAACCGATTTCTTTTTGTAAAATTAAGCCATCTTTATAAAAGCATAAAGTAGGAACGCTCATTACTCCAAATTTCATAGCCAAATCAGGAAATTTATCGGCATCAACTTTTAAAATATCTATATAATCAATTTCTTCTAAAATACTTCCAAGCATTTTGCATGGACCACACCACTCAGTATAAAAATCTACTAAAATTATTCCCTTTTCCACTAAATCAAAATAATCTTCACTTTTTTCTAAATATTTGACCATAAACTATTTCCTTTACCAAACATAACCCCATCTAAACCAATTTTACCAGTCTCGATTAGTTCAGTCGCCTTTTCTTTAGAAATTAAACCATAATTAATACCAACTTGTAATATATAGAGATTTAAATCTTCTGTAGTTTTTGATTCATCTTCTCTAAATTCAATAATCTTGTCATAAATTTCTTGACTAGCATTACTTGCCCCACTTAAATATGTACCAACAATTGGGGTATGATTTAAAATAAAATTACCAACTTTACTATCTTGAACATAAGCATTTGTTACACTAAATTGGGCTAAAATAAAGACTACTAAAAATAAATATACCCAAGACTCTAATAAACCTAAAATGGCTCCACCTATTTTTGATGGAATAATCCAAATAACTGTGAATTTTAATAATGTATCAATAAAACCAGTTATAGCCATGATAATATTTAAGATGCAATACATTATCACAAATACTACTATAAAAGAAATTACATTGTAAATTAGTATATTTAGTGAAGTTAATCCTTCTAATTCACCAGAAAAATTAAAAAATGGTAAATTATCAATTAAAAATGCAGATATATAACCTTTCAAAGTATAACTTACAATAACGATAGCAACTAAACCAACTACTCCGACTAAAGTTTTAATTAGTCCCCTTTTCATTCCTGCTAAAATTCCTAAAACTAGAAATATTACTATCAAAATATCTAATAGAATATTCATTTTTCTCACTCTCCTACCATAAATTATATTATATTTATAATGAAAAATAAAGAATATTTTGCTATAATTATTTCGAGGTGTAAAATGACTATTGTATTTAAAGTATCAGATAATTTAAAAAAACAAATTATTGATTATTATGAAGATTTAAAAAGAGATGTAACACCACCTTATGCTGTTTTTCAAGCCAAAGATGGCGATACAATTATTACTCTTTATGAAAGTGGGAAAATAGTTTTTCAAGGAGTAAGTGCTGATGTTGATGCAAATATTTGGATAGATTTAGAAAAGGAAAAAAATAATCGAATTATTAATTTAGATGGCACAGAAAAAAAAGGGAAAAAAGAAGAAAAAAATGATATTTTAGAATACTCTACTATAGGATCTGATGAAGTTGGAACGGGGGATTTTTTTGGTCCCATTGTTGTTACAGCAACCTTTGTTGCGACTGATAATTTTCAATTTTTACAAGACTTAGGAGTAAAGGACTCTAAAAAATTAACGGATGAAAAAATTAAACAAATTGCTCCCCAAATTATGAAAAAAATTCCTTATGTAACTACTATTTTAGATAATGCTACATATAATAAACATCATAATAAAGACTTAAATATGAATAAATTAAAAGCCATCTTACATAATAAAGCCTTATATGAATTAAAAAATAAATATACTTGCAATTATGCTAAAATTGTTGTTGATGAATTTTGTAGTAAAGAAAAATTTTACGAATATATTAAAGATGTTCCAGAAAAAGTAATGCATATTACCTTTATGACTAAAGCAGAAGATAAAGTATTAAGTGTGGCTTGTGCATCAATTATAAGTAGATATATTTTCTTAAGGAAATTAGATGAATTATCTGATTCAGTTCATATACCACTACCTAAAGGAGCAGGAATTAATGTAGATATTGTAGCAAGAGAAATAAACGAACAATATGGACATGATAAATTATATGAAATTGCGAAAATGAACTTTAGTAATGCAAATAGATTATAAATGCAAAAAAATCTCACTTAAGAGATTTTTTATATGTAATTTTCTTCTTTTATTTCGTTAAAATAATTATTACCCTTTTTACTAAATGACTCACTATTTTTAATTTTAATATTATGAGATCTAAATGATAAATAATTATGCATTATCTCTTCTTCGTATAAGAAGTCAATTATCGCATCATTACCTATACTTTTATCATTATTTAAGTTCTTTTTATAAGCACCACTTTGATAAACTGTAAATTGATTTGGGTGAATTGCTTGATAATATAAACTATAACCTTTATTCTTACCAAACTTATTACTTACTGATTTAACCCAGTTTTTACTATGAGTTCTATTGTATATTGTATTAATAACGGCATAAGCATCTTCATAAGAATTTGCCTCAGCCTCACTTAAAACAATAGCCCTTAAAATTTTAAATTCTTTCATAGTTAAATTATATTTATCTAATATTACTTCAATTTTATCTTCCTTAGTTATAGTATCATTATAACTATCTAATTCTTGATAACTAACTACATTGACTTCCATAGTTACATTAGGTACTAATAAAAACATAATAACTAAATAAATAACAGGTAATGTTAAGTATTTTAAATTAACTAATAAATTAAATTTATAAATTATATATTTGATATATCTCCACACAAAGTGGAGGACATATGCATTTTCAACTAAAATATTCATTTTCTTCCCCCTGAAAGAACAAATTAATTATAGCATATATCACTAAATATGTCAAATTATGTCAAGAAAATTGTTAAAAATTGCCATTATTTACTTAAACTATTAACACTTTGGATTCGGTCATTTTCTTCGATAACATCAAAGTATTTATTACCACTTTCCGTAAATTGTTCAAAAACTGATACTTCTGTATCACTAGAACGAAAAAATAAATAATCATGAACTATTTTCTTTGTTGTTAAAAAATCAATAATCGCATTAAATCCTTCACCTTCTCTAACTCCTAAAAACTCTTTATAACGACCATTTTCATAAATAACAAATTGACCGGGAGTTATGGCTTGATAATACAAACTTTCTCCTGCATTAGTTACATCATAAAGACTACTTATATAAGTTACCCATCTATTACTTATTGTTCTATTATATATTGTATTAATTACAGCATAAGCATCATCATAAGAATTAGCCTTTGATTCTGCCAAAACAATAGCACAAACAACATTAAACTCTTCTTCAGTTAAATTAAATTCACTACAAATATTTTCTATTTTATCTTCTAAGGTAATTTCTTCAGGCTCACTGGCTTCAAGAACAATAACTGGAGCCATTGAAACAAAATTAGCCATATTTTGGGCTATTTCATGAGAAACTTCTTCTGCTACGTATGTATCACTTATAACTTCTTCCTGTTCTTTCGCAATTTCTTTAGAGCATAAACTAAAAAATAATACGGCAGATAATAAGAGACATATAGTAGTCTTTTTTACTTTTGGCTTTCTTATTAAATTGAGCATTTTTTCTTGCAAAATTTTCCTATCATAATACTTTTTAATATCACTTTTCTTACTTAAATCAGAAAATTTTAAATTACCTAAACTATTAGAAAATTCTTCTATTAAGACAATTAATTCTTCTAAACTTTGAACATCTTCCCTTCGATTAATTCCAATAGCAATTATTTTTTCTAAATAAAGCATTTTTATTTCATAAGGAACTTGATTTAAATATTTTATTTTATATTGATAAGTATCATTTGCCATATTAAAAAGTGTATATATTAATTCTTCTTGACTACTTTTTAAAGTTTTTAATAAGTCATGTTCAATATTATGTTTCATAAAAATCACTTCCTATATTAAAAATATACCATAATTAAGGCAGAAAAAAAGACATATTGTCTTTTTATCGGAAGCCGCCTCCGCCGCCTCCACCACCGAAGGAGCCACCTCCTCCGCCACCAGATGAAAATCCACCTCCACCAGACGAGTAACTTTCAGCTCTACTTTTTGCAACACTTGCGGCTCTTACGCCATCATAAGATATTGTATGAATAAAAATAATATCATTATAATATTCTTCGGTAATAATATCTGGATATAATTTTTTAAATTCTTGGGCTACTTTTTTCGCTATGCCAAAAATTTGTGCATACATTAAATATTCGTCCCAAATCTTAACTTCAATTGACTCTCTATCTTTAATTGTAGAAAATTCATTTAAGAATTTTTTTAATCCAGCCATCTTCATGGCCTCTTCTTTCATAGCATCATTAACAATGTAATATGTGCTAAATCTCTTTTTCTCAGTCGTAATTAACCCAGAATTCATATAACTAGTTGTAACATCATCAATAACTTTATTAAACCATTTTAATATTTGATTATAGTTATTTTTACACCAATTCTTAAATTCATTACTTTCAAGAACTCCATCTTTAGATGCTTCCCACATCATTTTATATATTTCTAGTTCTAGGGGACTTAAATTATCTGATTTAATTAATTTAACTGCTCTTTCTTCCCTTTTCAAAATAGGAGAAGTTATAGTAGTATTTTCAATATTACCATTTTTAAGCCATTTCAATAAAATAGTTCCTAAAAAATCAGTATTGTTCTTAACTAAATTATATTGACAAGCAATCCAGTAAGCCTTAAATATATCTTTATTACATGGAATATCTCGAAAATATTTTACATCTTTTAATTTTTTTCCATCTTTACTAAATTTTAATTTTTTTGTACCATATTTTGTACTATTTTTAACTGCAGCAAATACGCTAAAGAATACTCCACCATAAATCAAAAATGTCAATATTACTGGAAGATAACTTATAAAACTACTACTACCCTCTACATAACTAGTTGCCCCTTCTTCTGCCATATCTAAATAATAGTCAAAATCTTCATCTAAAACACTCTTTGTATTAAATGTTCCTTTGGGAAACTGAACTAAAACAGTCATATATTCACTACTATCTAATTCATCTTCGTGAACAAGTTCAATAACTCCATCATAAACATAAGCATAACCCCCATAATTACCATAACCCCAAACTGGTAAATCATCGCTATAAGCAAAATCACTATAAATTTTTATATAAACATAATCAGGTTCCTCAGATAAATTGTGGGGTATAAGAGTCCAATAAACCATATCATAGTCATTTGTAGTAGAAACAAAATTAGTAATTGTATATTCCATTTTATATGTATGTGTACCATAAGTACTTATTCCAAAACAAAGTTCCACTCCATCACTTATTTTATTAATACCGGCTTTATACTTTTTTTCACTAAATGATGCTTCAATATCCCAATATGAAAGTGTCGTAAAATTAACACCGTTCATAGAAACTTTGTAATCTATAATTTCAGAATTACCTAAATTATAGTAAGGCTTATAACCTTCAGTTCCACTATTTAATGTTGCTTTCCACTCTTCTACTACATGAGCATCTCCATTATTATCAATATAGATATCCATAGTAATTCTTTTAATATCATTAGCGTAAACTTTACCACTTAAAAATAAACAAACAACTAAAAATATAAAATACTTTATTTTTTGCATTTCCTCACCTACTTAAAAAGGCATTTGATAATGCCCTAAAATTTAACTTTAACGTTTTCTCTTTCCGCATTATCTGCTTCAAAGAATTGTTCTTTTTGGAAATTAAACATTTTCGCAATTATGTTAGAAGGGAACATCTCTATTTTATTATTTAGCATTAAAACAGAGTCATTGTAAAATTGTCTAGCATATACGATTTTTTGTTCAATTTCTGATAATTCATTTTGTAAGTTATTGAAATTCGTATTTGCTTTTAAATCTGGATAAGACTCTGCTAAAGCAAATAATTTACTAACAGCTTTAGTAAGTTCACCATCTGCTTTTAATTGTGCCTCCATATTATCTGCAGATACATAAGAATTTCTTGCTTCAATAACTTCTTGTAAAGTATCTTTTTCATGTTTTGCGTAACCTTTAACAGTTTCTACTAAATTAGGTATTAAATCAAATCTTCTTTTTAATTCAACATCAATTTGACTAAACTGATCTTTAACTTTATTACGAAGATTTACTAAACTATTGTATACACTAATTACATATAGAACTATTAAGACTACAACAACTATAACAATAATCCACCAATTCATAAAATAATCCTCCTATAGTTAAATAGTAACATATATTAATTTAACTTGCAATTAAATATATGCAACTTCTTTGTAAATTGCTAATTTTCATTTGGAAATCCGTTTTAAAAAAATACGGCATTAAGTCTGAATATAATATAATAGTTACCATGTTTTCTTGTAGTTTAAAGAAGGAGCGAAGAAAATGAAAACATGGAAACATATAAATGAAGAACAAAGAAAAGTTATTTGTTCTGGAATTGCACAAAAGAAAAAATTATATC
>CALVZO010000017.1 GCA_944372545.1 uncultured Bacilli bacterium
TTTGATATTTGAAAATTTATTAAATTATGATAATATTTGATTATAAAAAAAGAGACTGAGTTCTTCAATCTCTAAAAAATCTTATTACCATAGATTGGTATCTTTACACAAAGTTTTTTACACTCTCCATAATTTAAGTGAGAACTTTTTAATTTTATTTATAAAAAAATTCCAATATTCTTGGAATAATTTATTTCTTTCTAGTTAATTCTTTACTATGTATTAACTCTAATAATTCAAAAGTAACTTCTTTTAAAGGAATATTAACATTATGTACTTTAATTACTGCTCTTGTTCCTAATTTACCTTTAGTTTTACTATGTAAACATCTTAATTCTTTATTATAATTATCAATATAGAAAGAAGAACTAAAGTCCTCAGTATAGGCAAGTATTCCAATTACATTATTATCTAATTTAACATAGACAGAATCATGATCAATATCTACTATAGTACCTTCAAATACTTCACCAATATGATTACTCATAAATTTTGCCATCTTTAATTTTAAATAATCTCTTTCGGCATCATCTGCTTGTCTTTCTTTATAACTTGAGTGAATACTAATATTTTCTAAAGTTGTTTCTAATTTTTCATCACTAAAAGATATATAATCTTCATTAAAAATGTCTAATAAATGATGAACCATTAAATCAGGAAATCTTCTAATCGGTGATGTGAAATGGCAATAATTATCTAAGGCTAAAGCAAAATGACCAATGTTTTTAGTCGAGTATTGCGCTTTGGCCATATTTCTTAAAAGTAAACTTGATATTATTGAATATTCTTTTGTTCCCTTATATTTATTTAAAATACCTTGAATTGCTTTTTGTCCATAAGCATTTTGAATAGATACTAATTTAGAGCCAACTTTCTGAATAAGTTCAATTGTATTTTCTAATCTTACTTCATCAGGTAAGTTATGAACTCGATATATAAAAGGTAAATTACTCCAATAAAAATATGATGCAATTGTTTCATTAGCCATAATCATAAAATTCTCAATAATTTTCTCTGCTTCATCACTATCTCTTTTAACAAATTCAATTGGTTGTTCACTTTCATCATTATTGACTTTTATTTCTGTATTTTCAAATTCAATATTTCCTCTTTTATTTTTGGCTTTAGTTAAAATGTTAGATAGTTCTCTCATTAATTCAATATCTTCTAAAAATGGCAAGTAACTTTTATCTATTTCTTCACCATGAAAATAAGCATTTAATTCTTCATAAGTCATTTTCTTTCTTGATTTAATCACACTGTCAACTATTTTGTATTGGACTAATTTACCTTTAGAATCTATTTCCATAAAACAAGTTTTTGTAAGTCTTAATACCCCTTCATTTAAAGAACATATACCATTTGATAATTTATGAGGAATCATCGGAATAACAGTTTCTCCTAAATAAAGGCTTGTTCCTCTTTTTCTTGCTTCTTTAAATAACTCTGTCCCTTCTTTTATATAATGAGCAACATCAGCAATGTGAACTCCTAGTAAGTAATTTCCATTATATAATTTTTTGATACTTACAGCATCGTCCATATCTTTAGTATGAACTGAATCGATAGTAAATATTATATCTTCTGTTAAATCAGTTCTTCCTTGCATATCTTCTTTATTAACACTAGTTGGCACACTTTCTGCTTCCCTTAAAACTTCTTCACTCCAAACGCAGTCAAAATCTCTACTAATCGCAATAGACATCTCATCACTTCTAGGATCATCTTTATGACCAATTCTTGTAATTTGATTAACTAATATTGTGTTAGTATCATTACTTTTGTTATCAAGAGTAACTATAACTCGGTCGCCTTCAACATAATTTTCTAAAATTTTATTATCTTTTAACATTAAACTAACTTCATTTCCTAAATTAAAAGGAATCAATTTAAGTTTTTTACCAACTTTGACCACTTCACAAACTAAGCGATTATTTTTTCTTTCAATAATCCCTAATACATTACCGAAGTTTCCATATATAACATTTATTACTACTAAATCGTTTTTAAAAGCAGTATGTAAATTATCAGATAAAATATATATTTTACGATTATTATGTAAAATAAACTTTCTATCTTTTGTATCACTATCAATTGAGCCGATGATATTAAATTCAGTTACTTTACTATATTTATTTTTTAAATCTAAATAAATTAAGCGCTTCTTTATTAAGTTGGTAATTATTGTTTGAATTTCCGTTATAGGTATTTTGAGTCTTTCGCTTAATGCTTCCATTGAATAACTTTTGTTCTCTAATAAACCTAAAACTTCTTTTTCCATATAATACCTCTTAATTTACATAATACATATTTTTTATGGGGTTGTAAATAATTTTTTGTCAATTAATTTAATTTTTTATTTTGATAATTTATTGTATAATGTTAATAAGGAGGAAATTTTATGACAGATTTAGAAATTGCAAAAAGTATTAAATTAAAAAATATTAATATAGTTGCTAAGAATATTGGTTTAAATAAAGAAGATTATGAATTATATGGTAATTATAAAGCCAAAATTAATAACGATTTATATAAAACTAAAGATAATAAAAATGGGAAACTTATTTTAGTAACGGCGATTAGTCCTACTCCTTTAGGAGAAGGGAAAACTACTATGTCTATTGCTATTGCAGATGGACTAAGAAAGATAGGAAAAAATGCAGTGCTTGCACTAAGAGAGCCATCACTTGGACCGGTATTTGGTATTAAAGGAGGAGCAACAGGTGGAGGTTATGTTCAAGTTGCTCCAATGGAAGATATAAATTTGCATTTTAATGGTGATATTCATGCCATAACAGCAGCGAATAATCTTTTATCGAGTATGATTGATAATCATTTATATTTTGGTAATAAATTAGGTATTAAAGAAGTTGTTTGGAAAAGATGTCTTGATTTAAATGATAGAGAACTTAGAAAAGTAGAGGTTGGACTTTCTGGTGAAAAAAGAATTGTTCCAAGACTTGATAGTTTTGATATTACAGTAGCATCAGAAACAATGGCTATTTTATGCTTATCTAAGGATTTATTTGATGTAAAAAGACGACTTGGTAATATAATTATTGGTTATAATAATGAAGATGAGCCAATATATGCAAGAGATTTAAAAGCCGATGGGGCAATGGCCGTACTTCTTAAAGATGCCCTAAAACCTAATTTAGTGCAAACGCTAGAGCATACACCAGCAATTATTCATGGTGGCCCTTTTGCTAATATTGCGCATGGTTGTAATAGTATTATTGCTACAAAAACAGCCTTAAAATTAGGAGAATATATAATAACTGAAGCCGGATTTGGGGCTGATTTAGGAAGTGAAAAATTTCTTAATATTAAATGTAGAGAAGCGGGATTAGTACCTGATGCCGTTTGTCTAGTTGCAACAATTAAAGCCTTAAAATATCATGGTGGAGTTAGTAAAGAGGAATTAGATAAAGAAAATATTTCGGCTTTAGATAAGGGATTAAATAATTTATTTCATCATATAAATACTTTAAAAAATGAATTTGGTTTAAATGTTTTAGTGGCTATTAATAAATATGATATAGATACTTTGGAAGAAATTAAGTATTTAGAAAATAAATTAAGTGAGAAAAATATTCCTTTAAGTTTAGTGGAAGGTTACAAAAAGGGTGGAGATGGCGCTATAGATATTGCGAAAAAATTAGTAGATTTAGTAGAGATACCTAATAATTTTAAATATATTTATGAATTATCAGATAGTATTCAAGATAAAATAATGAAGGTTAGTAAAAAAGTATATGGAGCAAGAGATGTAGTTTATAGTGAAGAAGCAAAGAAAAGTTTAGAGAAAATAAAGAAATTAAAATTAGATAAACTACCGATATGTATTGCTAAAACACAATACTCATTATCAGATGATCCTAAAAATTTAGAGTGTAATGATGCTTATGATATACATATAAGAAATTTAGAGATTAAAAATGGGGCAGGATTTATTGTCGTTCTTGCCGGTAATATTATGACTATGCCAGGACTTCCAGAAGTTCCTGCTGCTGAAAAAATTACAATTGATGAAAACGGGGAAATCATTGGCATATTTTAAAGAGTTGCAAAATGCAACTTTTTTAAATGTTAAGGTAGAAATAAAGTTGTAAGATGTCATAAAAAATGGTAAACTTTTGTATATGATATGAACTATAGGATGATAGTATGGATGAGATAAAAATAACTGATAGTAATGGAAATGAATTTGTAATTAATCAAAATTATATAAATGGTGAATATGTTGTCAAGAAAATAGATAATGGAAAAATTTTAGAACCAACAGGTAGTGATTTACAATATGTATTAGAAGAATTAAAAAAGAAAAAGTTGGAATTTACTAATAATAAATATCAAGTTGCATTAGAGTTTCTTAAGAGTAGAATTAATTTAGGAAGTATTAATAGTTATGAAATAAATGAATATATAAATAATTGTGATTTATCGAATGAAGAAAAAGAAAAACTACTTAATGAATGCTATGAAGAATTAAATATTCAAAAAATAATTGAAATAAGAGAGAAAATGATTACGAGTTTAAGAAATAATAATATAAATAATTTACAAGCACAAGTGAATTTTAAGATTATAGATAACATGGACGCAAAATATTGTGAAATAAATTTGGGATTTAAAAATGAAGAAAATTATATTAATCATGTTAGTGAAGTTTTATTTTATAATGATAGTTTAAAAAAAGAATTAATTGAACCAATTATATTAGAAATATCTCAACATAGTAAAATAAGAAATGCATTTTTTGCTAAAACTGATGATTATATCAATAATCGTGCTAATTTTTATATGAATACTTTAGATAATGCCAATGTAAATATAATTAATACTGAATATGAGTATGCCGAAGAGTTAGAAAAAAGATGTGAAGAATTAAAAAGAAAATATGACCTAAGCAATAATGGAGATGAAAATATAAGACAGTCACAAAATGAATATTATAACGAAAGTGAATTAGATAATTATGTAACGAATGATGATGGGTATGTATATGATACAGATGGAAATTTAATCGGATTAATTACAGAAAATGGGGAAATAAATAGAGACCCAAATATACTAGCGAATGCTAAAGGAATGGCGAGAACTCTTAAAAAATCTGAAAAAGGGTTTATAGACTTTTCAATAATTTTAATTATTGTATGGACAATTAGTATTTTGCTATTTGGGTTTCAAATGTTTTGTTTATGTTAATTTTTGAAATGGAGTTGATATAATGCAAGAAAAAGTCGCACTAGTATTAGAAGGCGGCTCAATGCGGGGTATGTTTACCGCGGGAGTATTAGATATATTTTTAGAAAATAATATTGAAATTGATTTAATAATTGGAGTTTCCGCTGGAGCCTTATTCGGAGTTAATTATTTTTCTAAGCAAAAAGGAAGGGCGCTTCGCTATAACAAAAGATTTTGTCAAGATAGAAGATATATAAGTAAAGAATCTTTGATATTAACTGGTAATGTTGTTAATAAAAATTTTGCTTTTTATAAAGTGACAAAAGATTTAGAACCTTTTTCTGATTCGGAATTTATAAAAACTAATAAAGATTATTATGTAGTTGTTACTAATGTGGAAAAAGGATTACCTGAATATATTAAATTAGATAAAGTTATTCCTAACTTAGAGTATTTAAGGGCAACATCAGCAATTCCACTCGCAGCAAAAATAGTTAAAATTGGAGAGAAAAAATATTTAGACGGAGCAATATGTGATAGTATACCTTATAAAAAAGCAATGGATTTAGGTTATAAAAAAATAATTGTAGTCTTAACCCAACCGATGGATTATATAAAGGAGCCATTTACTAAAGGAGAAGAAAAAATAATTCGATTAAAATATCGTAAATATCCTGAATTTATTAAGGCTATATTAAATAGATACAATATGTATAATGAAGAAGTAAAAGAAATAAAAAGGCTAGAAAATGAAGGGAAATTATTTGTTATAAGGCCACCTAAAAAATTAGATATTAATATTATTGAAAGAAATAAAGATAAAATACAAGAAGTATATGATATTGGAGTTAATGAAGCCAAAGAAAATTTAGATAAATTAAATAATTATTTGCAAAAATAAATTTTTTGCATTTTTTAAATTGACTATTAATATAAATATATTATAAAATAGTTAAGTAAGTTAATTAATTTAATTAACAATAGGGAGGAGTTAAAGTGAATAATTTAGTAATAGTTTTAAGTAATATTTATCAAAAATTAGTTAATTTACCTAAGAATATTGCCATAGCCAACAAGAAAATTAGTGAAAGTGAAGTAAATTACTTAAATATTATTTATAAAAAAGAAAGTATTAATTTAACTAAATTTGCTAAAGAAGCAAAAATAACAAAACCAGCCGCCACCCAATTAGTAAATAAGTATATTGAAAAGGGTTATGTTATTAAAAAAGTATCTAGTGTAGATAAAAGAGTATGTTATTTGGAATTAACTGAAAATATTAAGAAAATATTTGAAGAAAATTATAAAAAATTAAATGAATTTTGGAATAGTTGTTTAGATGTATTAACTAAAGAAGAATTTGAAGAATTAAAAAAATTATTAATGAAATTAGATGAAAATATTTAAGAAAATAATTTAGATAAATAAAAAAACTCCTAAAAGGAGTAAATAACTAATGGAGCAGGTGATGGGAATCGAACCCACGTTAATAGCTTGGAAGGCTATAGTTCTACCATTAAACTACACCTGCATCACGTTATTAATTATAACATAATAAAAAAATATTTCAATAATAAAATAAAAAAAGTGAGTTGAGGAAAAAATGAGTAAGGAAAAAAGAAGTTTTAGAGATAGAAAAGATGCTAAATATTGCAATGATGTAACGGGTATGAATCAAATATTAATTGATTTAAAACCAAGACGTTCTTTAGGAGAGTTATATATAAGTGAAAAGTATGATGTAACAGAAGTAGTTAATTATTTAAATAATCAAGATAGTGATATAACATATTTTCATTTATTTGCTACTGCTATTGGAAAAGTAATGTATAATAGACCACTTTTAAATAGATTTGTTGCTAATCGCCATGTATATGAACATAATGATTTAACTCTTTCATTTGTCATGAAAATATCTTTTTCAGATAAATCAGAAGAAGTAATGGTTATTTTACCTATTGAGGAAGATGATGACATTTATAAAATTAGTAAAAAAATTAAAGAAAAAGTAGAAGGAGTAAGAAAAAAGGGAGATACAGGAACTGGTGCTAATGATGCTATTAAAATTCTTGGTAAACTTCCTAATTTATTAAGAATACCAATAGTAGGGTTATTTAAGTTTTTAGATCGGCACGGACATTTACCAAACTTTTTAATTAAAGATAATATTTATTATAGTAGTATGGTTATTTCTAATGTAGGATCTTTAAAATGTGGAAGTATTTATCACAATGTTACTGATTTTGGTACTTGTTCTGGGTTAATTACTATTGGCGAAATAAAAAAAGAGGTTATTGATAATGAGGAGAGATACTTTTGTGATTTTGGTATTACAATAGATGAGAGAATTGCTGATGGTTTTTATTTCATTAAATCACTTAAATTAATTGAATATATATTAAATAATCCACAAGTTTTAGAAAGAAAGGTTAGCGAAAAAATAGATTATGAAGAAAAATAAAAAAGATAATAGAAGATGGTTAGGCCATTATGATAACGTTCGGGCTAACTTAGAATATCCAAGTGGAAGTATTGTTGATGCTCTTATGGAAGTATCAAGAAAATATCCTGAATATTATGCTTACGAATATTTTGGTAATAAAGTAACATACCGAATATTTATGAGACAAATTGAAGATGTTGCGAAATCTTTAAAAAATTATGGGGTAGAAAAAAATGATCGAGTAACAATATGTATGCCATCTACACCAGAAGCAATATGTATGGTTTATGCCGTTAATTTAATCGGGGCAGTATCTAGTATGATTCACCCTTTATCTAGTGAAAAAGAAATTGAAAATTATATAAATCAAACAGATTCTAAATTTATGTTAACATTAGATATGACTTTAGAAAAAGTTATGAATATTAAAAGAAATACTAAGTTACAAAAAATAATCGTTGCTAGTGCAGCATCTTCCATGCCCCCTTTATTAAGTCAATTATATAAAATAACTAATTATAAAAAACATGTTAAAATACCAAATGATGAAGATATAGTTTTATGGCATAAATTTATTAGTACCGCTGCTGATTATGTTGGCGTTTGTCATGAAGCAAGACGTCCAGAAGATTTAGCAATTATTTTATTTAGTGGTGGAACTACTGGAGAACCTAAAGGAATTATGCTTTCTAATTTATGTTTTAACGCTCTTGCTTTGGGGGCTCATGAAATGATTGAACAAACAATTCCTGGTAATTCACTACTTTCTTTATTACCAATTTTCCACGGCTTTGGTCTTGCTGTATGTATTCATACACCACTTCTATGTGGAATGAAATGTATTTTAATTCCGCAATTTGATGCCAAAAAATTTGGTGAATTAATTAAGAGAAATAAACCTAACTTTTTAGTTGGAGTACCAACACTTTATGAGGCTTTATTAAAACAAAAATTAAAAGATAAAGATTTAGAGTGCATTGAAGCCGTTATTTCTGGAGGAGATATATTATCGCCAGAATTAAAAAGAAAAGTTGATGATTATTTAAGTAGTCATGGATCAAACGCTAAGGTTAGAGTAGGTTATGGCTTAACTGAAGCAACAGCAGCAACATGTTTATCCAAAGAAAATGTTAATATCGAAGGAGGTATTGGTATCCCATTTCCTGATACATATTTTAAAATTGTTAGACTTGATACTCATGAAGAAGCAAATCCTTTAGAAGATGGGGAAATATGTATAAGTGGTCCAACCGTAATGATGGGCTATATTAATGATGATGCGGAAACTAATCAAATTTTAAGATATCATGATGATGGCAAATTATGGCTTCATACTGGTGATGTTGGTTGTATGGAAAAAGATGGAACTGTTATTTTTAAACAAAGAATTAAGAGAATTATTATCTCTAGTGGTTATAATATTTATCCATCTTATATTGAAAATGTAATTATTAGTCATAAAGATGTATTATCTTGTACTGTAATTGGTATTCCTCATAAATATAGGGGCCAAGTTGCTAAAGCATATATTGTTTTAAAAGAAGGAATTGAGGCCACTAGTGAATTAAAAAAAGAAATTCAAGAATTATGCAAAAAGAATGTTAGTAAATATGCAATACCAAAAGAATTCGAATATCGGAAACAATTACCAAAGACTTTAGTAGGAAAAGTAGCATTTACAAAATTAGAAGAGGAAAATAAAAGTGAAAAAGCATAAAAGTTATGTATTTTATCATCTTGTTACTAGTATTTTAAGATTTGCTGGATTTCTTTGGTTTGGTGGATATGCTTACGGAAAAGAAAATATTCCCAAAAAAGGAAGAGTAATACTTGCAGGAAATCATGTTAGCGATTTTGATGCTTACTTACTATTTTTAGGAACGAAAAGGCCAATTCATTTTTTAGGGAAAATTGAATTATTTCAAAGTCGTTTTGCTTGGTTTTTTAGAGCCATGCATTTAATACCAGTTGATAGAAAGAATAAAAATCCTGAAGCAAAAAATGAAGCAATTAACATTTTAAATGATGAAAAAGTATTAGGAATATTCCCAGAAGGCACTTATCATAAGAAAGATGTATTACTTCCTTTTAAACCCGGAGTTATATCTTTTGCAGAAAAAACAGATTCTTTAATTGTTCCTTTTGCTATAGTGGGAAAATTTAAATTTCGTAGTAAACCTAAAATTTATTTTGGTAAACCAATTAATATAAAAGACATAAAGAGTAAAGATAAATTACAATATTTAGAAGATTATATTAGAGATATGGTTATTGAAAAAAAGAATAGTTAGTTAAGTTTATATTGATAAAAGCATGTTTCAAAGTTCATGCTTTTATTTATGTCATAATAATTGACATATAAACTTATTGATTTAATCCGTATTTTTTGGTATAATTATCTCATCGAAAGCCTTTAGAAAGAGTGATTAAATTGAGTAAAATTAAGATTTTTGGCTTGGGTGGACTTGCCGAAAACGGAAAAAATTCATATATTGTGGAAATAGATAACAATATATTTGTGTTTGACTGTGGGTTGAAATATGCAAATTCTAATCTTTTAGGAATAGATTATATAATGCCTGATTTTAGTTATTTAGTTAAAAATAAAAAGAAAATAAAAGGTATTTTTATAACTCATGGACATAGTGAAAATATGGGAAGTGTTTCTGATTTAGTTAACGAATTACCTAATATTAAAATATATGCAACTAAATTTACTAAATTTGTTTTAATGGAACACGGAATTAATGAAAAAAGCATTATCGAAATAAAACCACACAAAAAAATAAATTTTGATAATAATATTTCGATATTTCCTTTATCAGTTTCTCATAGTATACCTGATGCCGTAATGTATTGTATCAATTCTAAAGATGGAGTTATTTGTTATACTGGCGATTTTGTAATCGACCCTACAATGCTGGGGGCTTATGATATGGATTTAGGAAAAATTGCCTATATTGGTAAACAAGGAGTTTTATGTATGTTATGCGAATCTTCTTTTTCGGAAAGAGTTGGGCATACATCTCCAAATCATCGTTTAGAAGATTATTTTAAAGATATAATAAAACATAATGAAAAAAGAATTATTTTTTCACTTCTACCTTATCATTTATATACAATTACTGATATTTTTAATGCCGCAAGAAATACCCATCGGAAAATAATTATAATGGGTAAAAAGTTACAAAATGTTGTAAATTTTGCGATTAGTGAAAAATATTTAACTGTAGAAGAAGGAATAATTGGCGATTTATCAAATATAAATGAAGAAGATGCTATATTACTTGTAAGTGATGAGCGAACTAATCCTTATGCAAATATAAGTAAAATATTGCATGGTTATGATAAATATATTAATTTAAAAAATACTGATACAGTAGTGTTTGCTGAGCCAAGATATGATAGTAATGAGAAGACTTTAGTTAAATTAGAAAATGAACTTGCTAAATTTGGTTGTAATATAGTAAATGTTCCTAGTGATAAAATAATTTTATTGCACCCATCTAGTGAAGATATTATGTTAATGATTAAGTTAATGCAACCAAAATATTATATGCCAGTAAAAGGTGAATATAGATACATGGTTAATAATGCTAATTTAGCAAATAGATTAGGTATTAGTGCAGATCATATTATTTTAAAACAAAATGGAGAAATTGTAACTTTTGAAGATGGTAAACTAGTAGAAAGTAATGCTAAAATTAAAGTAAACGATATTTTAATAGATGGTAAATCTAATGAAGATGTTGGTGAACTTGTTATTAAAGATAGAGAAATGTTATCAGAAAATGGTATTGTCTTAATAAGTGCTACTATTAGTAAAAAAGATAAAGTTTTATTAGTAGGGCCAGAAGTTACAACAAGAGGATTTATATATGTTAAAGACTCTAAAGACTTAATTGAAGAAATAAAGAAAATTTGTGAAAATATTATTGTTAGAAACATCAGTCCTAATTTTGTTGACTATAATAAAATAAAGGTGGAAATTAGAGTAGAATTAAGTAATTATTTATATGAAGAGACTGAATGTAAACCAATGATAATCGCAGTTGTTCAAGAAGTATAAAATAGAAAAAATCACTCATAATAATTTTAGGGTGATTTTATTTTGAAAAAAGAAAAATTAGAAGAAGTAGAATTTTTGGATTTTATTTATAAAAATTCAGAAATGGGAGTTATTGGTATTAATCAAATTATTACAAAAGTAAAAAATGAAAAGTTTGAAAAATTACTTAGTAAGGAAAAAGAAGAATATCAAAATATTTGTAAAGAAGCAGAAGATATCTTAAAAAAATATGGTAAACAAAAAGAAGAAAATGGCTTGATGGCTAAAGTAAGTAGTGCAATTATGAGTGAAGTTGGTATTCTTAAAGATGATAGTATCGAAAATATTGCTAAAATGATGGTTGAAGGAACAAATAAAGGAATAATTGCAATTACGGAAAAAATTAATGCATATAATAATAGTGATGCAGAAATAGTTGTTTTAGCAAATAAATTAAAAAATACTTTAGAAAAAAATATTGAAGAATTAAAAAAATATTTATAGATATTTATTCCATAAGATAATTAGAAATTTATCATAAAATTAAGCAAAAATTAAGTAAATTTTTAGACTAAAGTCCGTTTTTTGAACAGATTTTTAATTTTTCAATTTAAATGCCGTAATTTATAAGAAAAACGGCAATAAGGTTGATAAATATTGTTGGATATTATAATAAATTGATA
>CALVZO010000018.1 GCA_944372545.1 uncultured Bacilli bacterium
GTAATCCTATACTTGCATTATCTGGTTGGTCTTTAATCAGCTTTTTAATAATCCACATTTCATCATTTGAAAAATCTATTTCTTCTAATAAATCTATTAATATTTCATGATTAATACTAGGAAAATATTTACGAATATCACATTTTAAGAAATATACCTCATTATTACTTTCCTTTAAATATTCTTTCTTTAAAAATTTTAACAACACTAAAATAATATTCTTCTTTCCTACTGTTTCATATACTTCTTATTTCCTTGCCTTCAAATAAATTTGAAATTGTATCTAATTTATTGTTCATAGTATGCCCACCTCCTTCTACTAAAATCACTAGCATATTCGAACCACATTTATTAATAAAAGCAACAATAATATAATTCAAATTATATTTTAATTATTATTTAATTCATTTTTATATTCTTCAATTTTTTTATTATATTGTTTCAAATTTTCTAAAAATTTAGGCTTAAAATTCTCTAAATAATCTATAATTGTATTAGCATAATTATCAATATTTTTATCTTTCAAGACATCTTTTAAATATTTATTTATTCCCCTTCTTGAATTTATTCTTCTCATATAAAATTCTAATAAATTAGAAGAGCCCATTTTTTCTTTAACGCTCATTACTATTGCAAGAAGATTTTCTCTCGTTACATCATATCTTGCTTTAAAGCCATTTGCTTGAGAAAAGAGAATTAAAACACAGCCAATAAATAATTTATCAGTTCCATCTGCAGGGAAAGTTTTGCTTGTAAAAGATATTAAACTATCAATATTCCCATCAATATAATCATCATATAATTCCATTAATATTCTATTTATCATAAATCAATTATCTCTTATTTTATAAATTTCTAAAAAGAAAGTCTATAACATCTTCTTCCGTTTCCCGAGTATCATTTTTATCTTCTTCAGTCATATCAGTAAAATATTTATTTAATCTTTTATTTACCGAAATGGAATTTAATGGATATCCTGGATTTATTTTATCAGATCTATTTTCAACTATATAAAAATCTTCTTTACTCCAAGTATAAGTTTCTTCCTTCTTATCATTAATTACGGCAATACCATAAACCCATCGACAAGTTAACTTTCCACCCTTACCATAAACATGGGCTAAATTAGAATAATAATCTATCATTTCTTCATCAGATAATCTTTTCCCGTTTACCCTTCTTACATACATTCCCGGTTGTTTATCTGAAGGAATATCTTCAATATATAAATTATCGTCCATGGCAAATACCGGAATATCTACAATATTACTATAACTCCTTGCTTTTATTAACGCATTTTCTATTGCATTTTTGCCATTTTCCTCAATATCTACTTCTTTATCTAAATCATTAAGTGAAATAATTTCTATTCCTCTTTTTAAAAGTCCTTCTCGAAATCTATTTACCTTGCTTTCATTTGATGTTGCAAACAATACTTTTTTCATAATATATTTCCTCCCTTTACTATATATTTACTACTATTTTTTTCAAAATCCTTTTTTATTAAGATGATTTTTTTAATTTGTAACATAAATTACTAATCACATTATAATTCATTTTTCATTATTTATAAAGAAGAATTATTTATTTAAATATTTTGTGCTATAATTACTTTGATGTGTGGTGTTTTATGAAAAATAAAAAAGCAAAAATTATTATAATCATTATAATTGCTTTACTTGTTTTGTCTTCTGCTACATTATATTTATTTTTAAATTCTAAAAGATTAGTATTTGAATATGATAAGGTAAAAGAAGTCTCTCTAAATACTAAAATAACCAATTTAGATAATATTAAAAATATTAAAAATGGAAAAATTCTGACAGAAGAAGCAATTATTGATACAAGTAAAGTTGATAATCTAAAGATAACTATTGAAGTAGAAGATTATTTTAAGAAAATACATGCATATACTTATAATATAAATGTTATAGATATCGAAAAACCGATTATTACATTTAAAGAAAAAATTGAAAGTGAAAAGGGTAAGAAAATAGACTTACTAAAAGATGTTACTGCAAGTGATGACTCAAATGAAGATATAGAGGTTCTTGTGGAAGGAGAATATGATATAAATAAACCGGGTGATTATAAATTATATTACGTAGCGAAAGATAAAAGTGGTAATACTGCAAAAGAAGAGTTTACTTTAACTATAAAAGAAAAAAAGATAACCACTCAAAATGAAATTAGACCTGATGCAACTTTTACAACTTCAAAAGGTTTTAGTGGAGTTACTAAAGATGGTGTTACCTATATTGATGGCTATTTAATTGCTAATAAAACTTATTCTATTCCTTCTTCTTATGGAAGTGGATTAACTAAAGAAACCACTAATGCTTTTTATGAAATGAAATCCGCGGCTTCTTTAGATGGCTTAAATATCTATATTTCTAGTGGTTTTCGTTCTTATAATTCCCAAAGAATAATTTATAATAATTATGTTAAAAGAGATGGTGTAGATGTTGCTGATACTTACTCTGCTCGTCCAGGACACTCTGAACACCAAACGGGACTAGCGTTTGATGTCAATATTATTAATGATTCTTTTGCAGGTACTCCTGAAGCCATATGGTTAGATAAAAATGCTTATAAATACGGTTTTATTTTAAGATATCCAAAAGGAAAAACTAATGAAACTGGTTACAAATATGAGCCATGGCATTTCCGTTATGTTGGGAAAAATCTTGCTCTGGTATTATATAATAATGGAAACTGGCTAACTATGGAAGATTATTTTGGAATTACTAGTGCTTATTAAAAAAAAGTTATGGAACTTCTCATAACTTTTATTTTTGGCAATTAACTAGCCAATTTATTAAATCACTATTTTTATATGCTAGATTTGGAACATCAAAATGAGTTGCTCCTTTTAATTCCGTCCTAATATCTATACTAGCATCAATTTATAAATTTTAAATAATTTCTTCAATTAATTATTCCATTTGTATTTTGTATATCTTCCCCCAGAGATTTTAACAATTTTATCTTCTGTAAGTAATTTATTTAGAGTTCTTTCAATTGTAGTTTCACTTAAATCAGGGCACTTACTTTTTATATATGCTTTATCTATTGGAATAATATTATTTTTAAACATATTTATAATTCTATCATAAGCAGTTATTTTTTTTGTTTTCTACAATATTTACTCTAAAATCAAATTCCTTATAAGCACTTAATATTGTTCCTAAATAATACTTTACAAAATATGAATAATCATTTTCATTATTATGCCAATTTGTTGAACTTTTTTCTAATGCACTATAATAACTATCTTTTGTTTCTTCAATAATTTTTTCAATACTAATATATTTTCCTACCATATAATTTGCTTTATATAATAATAGTAAAGTAAGTAATCTACTCATTCTATCATTTCCGTCATTAAATGGGTGTATAGATACAAAATCCAATATAAATATAGGAATTAAAACTAGTAAATCACATGATTCATTATTAACAAGTTTATTATAATTTTCACATAGTTCATAAATGGCAATTGGTGTTATGGCAGGAGATAGTGGTGTAAATCTTATTTTCTTTTCACCCTTTTCATTTTCTTCTTCAATATAGTTTTGTGAGTTCTTAAATTTACCACTATAACTATAACCTGTATATTTATATAAATCTCTATGTAATTGTAAAATCGTATTTTGATTAATATCTATAAAGTTATAATTTTCATGTATTAAATTTAATACATCTCTATAACCAGCAATTTCTTCCTCGTTTCTGTTTTTAGGTTCTAATTTTTGATTTACGATTTCCTCAATTCTTTTATCAGTAGTACAAATACCTTCAATTTTATTTGATGAAGTAGCACTTTGAACTTTAGCAACTTTTAATAAAGTTTCTAATGTGTCTTTTTTAGTATCTAATAAATATGATTGTTTTCCTTTATACTCATGAATTTTACTTATCAAGTTAATAATATTACTATTAGATATAATACTATTATATTCTTCTATTAAATTAAACTTTCTCAATTTGCATTAAATATTACTAACTAAAATATAATTCTATCATTAAATACTTCTAAGTATATTAAGTTTTATAATTATCAATAGTTTTATCCAAATTTTATCTACTACTTTCCTTATTACAAAAATCTATATTTATATATTATTACATTTAATTACATTTAATATTATTCCTATACTTATCATACTAACAAGTAAACTACTACCACCATAACTTAAGAAAGGAAGAGTTACCCCAGTTACGGGAATTAAGCCCACTACAACCATTAAATTTAAAATTGACTGAATAATTAAGCCGAAAGTTAAACCAAATGCTAAATATTTTCCAAATAAGTCTTTACATTTTAGGGAAGTAGAAATTCCTAAATAAAAGATAAGAATAAAAAATAAAGAAACAATTAAGACTCCTAGAAAACCTAATTCTTCACTTATAATCGAGAAAATAAAATCTGTTTGGGGCTCTGGCAAGTAAAAATATTTTTGTCTTGATTTTAAGAAGCCTTGACCAAGTAATCCGGCCGGCCCTATTGCGTATAAACTTTGAATAATTTGATAACCACTTCCAAGTGGGTCGCTCCAAGGATTTAAGAAACTTACAATTCTTTTCATTCTGTAAGGGGCTGCAATAATAATTCCGACAATACCAAGTAAACCGAATAACCCAATTTTTACGAAAAAAGATATTTTTACTCCACTTATAAATATTAAAACAACTAAAGTAATAAGTATAACCATCGCTGTTCCAAAGTCTGGCTCTAACATAATAATTAAAAAGAAAAAACCAATAACTCCTAAAATGGGAAGAACTCCTTTAATAATACTTTTCATATACTTATTATTGTTTGTTAAATATTTGGAAACATAAATAATTAAACCGATTTTGGCAAATTCACTAGGTTGAATACCTAAAGAGCCAATTCCAAACCAACTTCTACTACCATTTCTTATACTACCTATTCCAGGAATTAAAACTAAAATTAATAAAATAGCACAAATAAGAACAATAACATTAGCGTATTTATAATAATTATGATAATCAAATTTAGATAAAGCATACATAATAAATATACCAACAATTAAAAATATTCCTTGCATTTTGGCAAATTTATATGGGTCATTAAATTTATATTCAGCCCAAACAAAAGATGCTGAATATATCATAATAATTCCAAATATAGCAAGAAATATCACAGTAAAAAATAATAATTTGTTAAAACCCCTTTTAATTTTTTTACCCCCTTAAATATTTTTATAACCAAACTCCATAAGTAATCGCTGCCATTGCTAAAAGTAAACCAACTACATAAAATAATTTAACTATATCATTTTCATTCCATTTTAATTCTTCAAAATGATGATGTAGTGGCGCTTTTAAAAATACTTTTTTATTAAAATGCCTGATACTTATTATTTGAATAAAACTAGATAATGTTTCAATTACAAAGACACCACCAATTATGGCAAGAGATAACTCATGTCTTGTAAGAATGGCAATTGTAGCAAGAGCACTTCCTAAAGAAAGAGAGCCTAAATCACCCATAAATACGCGAGCAGGGTGAGAATTGTAAACTAAAAATCCTAATAAAGCACCGACAATTAAGAAACAGAAAATTGCTATTTCTTGATAACCTTCTAACCAGCCACAATTCCAAGAAATAATTCCGTAGGCTAAAAAGGCAATTGCTGATAATCCTCCTGCAAGTCCATCTAAACCATCAGTAATATTTACCGCATTAGTAGTACCTACAAGTAAGAATAAAATAAATATTCCAAACATCCAACCTAAAGGAAGCGAAATTCCTAAAGCCGTAAAATCTAGTGTTGATGAGCCCCCACTTCGCATATGCAAATAGAAAAATATTAAAGCAATTATTGTTTGCAATAAAAATTTTGTAACTAAACTTAAACCGGCATTAGTTTTATATTTTATTATCATGTAATCATCAAAGCCACCTAAGGCTGCATAGGCTAAAAAGACAAATACTAAAATAATTATATTGTAACTAATTTCAATACTTCCATTTATATATAATAAAATTAAAGATAAAATAACTGGAAAAATAAATATTATTCCTCCCATTGTGGGAGTTCCTTCTTTTAATAAATGTCGAGAATTTATTTCTCTACTTACCATTTGACCAAAATGTAATCTTTTCAAAAGTGGGATAAAAACAAGTCCACTTGCGATTGCTAAAACAAATCCTAACATCATGGCCATCGCGGCTTTGGCTAAAATTAACATAAGGTTCACTCTCCTTCTTTAATTATATACCAAGTAAATAGGCAATTATATTTAATCATAGTTTACTTGACATTAATTTAACATTAAGGTAATTGTTGTATCGACACTTTGAAATGTTCCGGGTGATGGTGACATATAAATAACTTTTTCACCACTTCCAGAGTATTTTACTTTAAACTCTTTTAAACTTTTAGTTGCGTCACTCTTACTCATTCCAGTAACATCGGGAACAATTAAATATTTAGTATCTAACCAAGTATATTCTTTTAACATACCTCCACTACTTTCTTTTATATTTAATGCTTCAATACTAGATAACAATAAAGTTCTTGCAATTGGGGCAGAAACTGTACCTCCATACTGAGTTACACCTTTGGGATTATCAATAGCAACATAGACTATAACTTCAGGATCATCTGCAGGGAGAAAACCAATAAAAGATAATATGTAATTACCACTCATGTATACGCCATTATTTACTTTCTGAGCAGTACCAGTTTTACCACCAACTCGGTAATTTTCAATATAGGCATTTTTTCCTGTTCCATTTGCTACTACACTTTCTAAAGCAAATCTTACCATTGCCGATGTTTCTTCACTAATAACTTGTCTTTTTTGGGTAGTTTTATTTTCGTAAATAATAGATTCACTACTATCATCAATTATTGCTTTTACAACATAAGGAGTATTTAAATATCCTCCATTAATTGCTGCCGATACTGCTGTTATTTGTTGTATTGGTGTTACACTTATACCTTGACCAAAAGCAGTTGTTGCAAGTTCAACTGGACCCATATTGGAATTTTTAAAAAGAATACCATTACCTTCCCCATTTAAAGCAATACCAGTCTTTTCGCCAAACCCAAAATCTCTTATATAACCCATTAATTTTTCTACTCCTAGTTTATTTCCTAATGATACAAACCCGGGATTGCTTTGTGTCAACACAGCAACACTTTAGAGCCGAAGTTTGCCTTGCACAAGCAAGGTTTTTGGCTGTCAAACTTTTAATTTGGTTATTTTCATTCATATCTAAATCTATATCAATATCTGGG
>CALVZO010000019.1 GCA_944372545.1 uncultured Bacilli bacterium
TATTTCATTAAAACTCTTTGATTCAATGTGACTTAAATAGTCTTTACAACCATCTTTCATATGAAACCTCCTATTAATAAATCTTTTTACTTAAATTTCCTCATAAATCATAAGTTATATTTCCTTACAATTTTGTTATAGGATTTTCATATTGTTTCATACAAAATTATTTAAATCACAGAGTCGATTTCTCAAACTCATAATTTACTTATAACACATTTTCTAAACTACTTCAAGTAAAAAAACTAAGATGCTTTATAATACATCTTAGTAGATATTTATTTTTTACTTAAAAATATAATTTATTTATTATTCTCTTTTATTGCGGCTTGTGCTGCTGCAAGTCTTGCAATTGGAACTCTATAAGGAGAACATGAAACATAATTTAAACCAACATTATGACAGAATTCAACACTACTAGGTTCACCACCATGTTCACCACAAATACCAAGTTTGATGTCACTTCTTGTTTTTCTTCCTTTTTCTACTGCCATTTTTACTAATTCGCCAACGCCTTCTTGGTCAAGTTTTGCAAATGGGTCAATTTCATAAATTTTATTTTGATAATAAGAATCTAAGAATTTACCAGCATCATCTCTTGAAAATCCAAAAGTCATTTGTGTTAAATCATTTGTTCCAAATGAGAAGAATTCGGCTTCTTCCGCGATTTTATCGGCAGTTATGGCTGCTCTTGGAATTTCAATCATTGTTCCAATATGATATTCTATATCACTATTATATTCTGATTTAACTAATTCTGCCGTTTCTACTACTATATCTTTAACAAATTTTAATTCTTTCTTTTCCCCAACTAATGGAATCATTATTTCTGGTGTAATACTAATTCCTTCTTCATTTTCAACTTCAATTGCGGCTTCGATTAAGGCTCTTGTTTGCATTTTGGCAATTTCTGGATAAGTTACTGCTAAACGACAACCTCTATGTCCCATCATTGGATTAAATTCATGTAATTCTACACATTTATTTTTAATTTGTTCAACACTTACGTTCATATCTTTAGCAAGGGCTTTAATTTCTTCTTCTGTAGTTGGTAAGAATTCATGTAGAGGTGGGTCTAAATATCTAACAGTCATAGGTAAGCCTTTTAATTCTTTATACATTGCTTTAAAATCACTTTTTTGAAATGGTATTAGTTCATTTAAGGCTTTTTCTCTTTCTTCCGCTGTATCAGATAAAATCATTTTTCTTATTTTTGGAATTCTATTTTCTTCAAAGAACATATGCTCAGTACGACATAAACCAATACCTTCTGCGCCAAGTTCAATGGCTTTTAAAGTATCTCTTGGATTATCGGCATTACATCTAACTTTAAGTTTGCGATATTTATCAGCCCATGCCATAATTCTTCCAAAATCACCGGCAACTTCGGCATCTTTAGTGGCTACATCTCCTAAATAAATTTTACCAGTATTACCATCTAAAGAGATATAGTCTCCTTCTTTAATTTTGTGGCCGCCAAGCATAAATTCTTTTTTCTCTTCGTCAATAACTATTCCACCACAACCGGCAACGCAACATGTTCCCATACCTCTTGCAACAACGGCTGCGTGACTAGTTCTACCACCACGAACAGTAAGAATACCTTGACTTGCTACCATACCTTCAATATCTTCTGGAGTAGTTTCAAGTCTAACTAAGACAACTCTTTTATCTTCGCCACCTTTACCTAGTTTTTTAGCATCTTCCGCAGTAAATACAACCATACCTGCTGCTGCCCCTGGAGATGCTGCTAAACCTTCGCCTATACACTCAGCATTTTTTAAAGCATTATTATCAAAAGTTGGGTGTAATAATTGATCTAGGCTTTTTGCTTCAATTCTTAAAACGGCTTCTTCTTCATTAATCATACCTTCATCAACTAAATCACAAGCAATTTTAATGGCTGCATGAGCAGTTCTCTTACCATTTCTAGTTTGTAAGAAATATAATTTTCCATTTTCGATAGTAAATTCCATATCTTGCATATCTCGGTAATGGTCTTCTAACTTTTTCGCTAAAGTCATAAATTCTTCATAACACTCTGGCATATCTTCTTTTAATTTCGTAATTGGTTCCGGTGTTCTTACCCCAGCAACTACATCTTCACCTTGAGCATTAATTAAATATTCACCATAAATCCCTTTTTCACCAGTCGCTGGATTTCTTGTAAATGCTACACCTGTACCAGAAGTTTCTCCCATATTACCAAATACCATTGCTTGAATATTAACGGCAGTTCCCCAGTCTCCTGGAATATCGTTCATTCTTCTATAAACAATTGCTCTTGGATTATCCCATGAACGGAATACGGCTTTTACTGCTCCCATTAATTGTTCTCTAACATCTTGGGGGAATTCTTCACCACCCATATGGCTACTATAAACACTCTTAAATCTCTTAACTAATTCTTTTAAATCTTCTGTAGTAAGTTCATTATCATAAGTAATTCCTTTTTCTTCTTTTAATTCATCAATAATTTTTTCAAAGAAAGACTTATTAACTTCCATTACAACATCAGAATACATTTGAATAAAACGGCGATAAGAGTCATAAGCAAAACGAGGATTACCACTACTCTTAGCAAAGCCTTCTACTGATACATCATTAAGACCTAAATTAAGAATAGTATCCATCATTCCTGGCATACTTGCCCTTGCCCCACTTCTTACAGATACTAAAAGTGGTTTTTCTTCATCACCAAATTTTTTCCCTTCTATTTCTTCTAATTTTTTTAGGGAAGCAAATATCTCTTCAACTATTTCTTCTCTAATAACTTCTCCAT
This sequence comes from uncultured Bacilli bacterium, assembly GCA_944372545.1. GTDB lineage: Bacteria > Bacillota_I > Bacilli_A > RF39 > UBA660 > SIG200. The sequence continues at coordinate 2,783 of CALVZO010000019.1, forward strand.
TATTATAGTAATCAGTACATGCCTCAGTTGTTACTGTAAAACCTTGGGGAATAGGTAATCCTAAATTAGTCATTTCGGCTAAATTAGCACCTTTACCACCTAAAAGTTCACGCATGTCTTTGTTACCTTCACTAAATAAATAAACAAACTTTTTCATAAACCATATATCCTCCATGATTTATTGTATCATAGAGTAAATACTTATTAGAAAAAAAACTTTTATTTTGACATAATTTTGACATTTTTACTTTCTTTTTTTATTCGGGTGACACTTTAAATAAACACTTCTTAATCTTTCATTAGATACATGAGTATAAATTTCTGTTGTATCTAAATTTTCATGCCCAAGTAATTCTTGCACACTTCTTAAATCAGCCCCATTATCTAGTAAATGCGTAGCATAAGTATGTCTTAAAGTATGAGGACTCATCTTATGATTAACGGAAGATGCTTGAACAACTTTATATATAATACCTTCAATACTTTGCCTTGATAATCTAAATCCTTTCTTATTTAAAAATAAATAATCATTATCACTACCTTTTAAATAAGTATTTCTTACTTTTAAATATTTAGTTAAATAATCACTACTTCTTTTCCCAAAATAAACAATTCTCTCTTTACTGCCTTTTCCCATAACTCTTATAGAATTATTTGTAAAATCAATATTTTTAATCTCTAAATTACTTACTTCACTAACTCTTAAACCAGTTGCATAAATAAGTTCAATAAGAGTTTTATTTCTTATATCATCACACTTTTCTTCTTTAATTGAATCAAGTAATTCTTCAATTTCTAAAGTACTTAAATAATTAGGCAACTTCTTAATTTTCTTGGGACTTCTAACTCTTTTAAAAATATTATTTTCAAGTAATTTTATTTCCACTAAATAATTATAAAAACTTCTTATACTACTTAAATTTCTACTTACAGAACTATTTTGATAATTTAGATTATCTAAATATTTTAAATAACTAATAACATTATCTTTATTAATATTTAAATAATTTATATTATTTTTCTTTAAAAACTCTAAATATTTAACTATATCTTTATTATAATTAGTTATAGTTTCTTTTGAATAATTTAATTCTACTTCTAAATATTCTAAATAACTTTTTAATACAATTTCCTCTTTCATAACTAAATTATATAATAAAAAAAATTAAATGACTACTTTTCATCATCTAGTTTTTCTAATTTTCTTAAATTATTTTGTTCTCTTATTTTTAAATTTTCTATAATACTTAAATATATTTGTCTACTTCTTTGATAAGGTATTTCTTCTAAAATACTAAATACTTCTTTTTTTTGATTATATTTTAAAGCCTCTTTAAAACGGTCTAATAAACCTTTAATAAAAGATTTATCTTCAAAAGTAGTTTCAATAGTTTTCTTATAAATACCAAATATCTTATTTTTTAAATCTCTATCAATATCTTCTTCACTAATTTGAAATTTTTTAAATAAATCATAATCATATTTTGTAATAACCGGTAAATTATGTTTTTTATCACTAATTATTTTTAAATTACTTGCTAAATATTCGTCATTAGTAATATTACTTCTTCTAATTGCTTCTTTTATTTCAACTTCAGTATAGGAACATGTAAAAAAGTCAATTGCGGAAATTTCATTACCGACAAAATGATCACATATATCAAGACGATTTATATCTATTATTATATAATCTCCTAATCTTTTTTCTAACGTTAAAAAATATTTTATATCTTCCATTTAAATCCCTTCAGTTTATTTTAATATTCTTTTTAATTTATAATCTGCATATTCTTTTATTGGCATTTTATCTTCATGTTCTACTTCTTTAATTAAAGTTGGAACAAAAACATGGGTATTACAACACTTTTTAACCCACTCACTTAGTAATTTTAATTCATTTTTTTGTATATTTCCCCTTTTTAACATTTCGTTATATAAAAACTTGGCAATTACAAAATTTAGGGCTTGAATATTTCCTTCATAGGTATTATTAATACCATAAATATATTTATCAGTATCACAAAGATGAAGAAAATCATATGAGTATATATAACTACCTCGATTTATATCTTTTACTAAAACTTTTTTCTTAGTTAATTCTTCAAAATCCATTTGTAAATCAGTTGAGGCACTAACTAAGTCGCGACAAGTAAAGTCTCCAGATTCACAATGATAAGGAGCATTAGAATCTTTTGTTACATCAGTTATATAACGCATTACATATCCGGTATATACGCCATCGCTATCTAATAAAACATCACAAGGAGTTATAATTCTTTTTAAATCTAAGTTATCTTGAAAATAAATAGCTTTATCAAAAGTTATTAAGCCTTTTTCTTTTCGGCCATCAAGACCGTGTTTTAATAATTTTAGACAAAGATTACCAAGTCTGTAAACATAGCCATCATGACCGGCGCCAACTTTTTCCAAATCATATATATTTAGAATTACTTTTAAATTACTTCGTAATATAACTGGTTTAGGATCTTTTATATAACCTCTTTCACTCATATTTATCCCCCTCTTTACGGGGTATTATACTAAAATCTTTTAAAAATGTCAATAAGTGTCAAATTTGCTATTATGACCTAGCGAAATAGTTGTACCCAATTATAATTACCATCAAAATTTAGAAATCCTACACCAATTTCTGTATACGAAGTATTAACCATACTTGTATAGTGATCAATTGAATTTTTCCAAGCCTCTACGACAGATGCTGGAGTCTTTCTATAACCGGCTATATTCTCACCATAAAAATTATAACCATATTCATCTCCCATAGAAAAGCAGATATCACCATTAGGCCGCCAATGTGAAAAATAATCGCCATAAGTCATTTCCATTGCTCGCATCATTGCCATAATAGTTAAATCTTTATTTAAGGTAAGAGGTGGGGCTGATACTTCACTTCTTATTTCATTAACTAATCTAACTACTTCATTTACTTCATTACTATATGTATTCATATTTTTTATGGCTTCTTCCTTCATTTCCGCAACTGTTCCATTAAAATTTGTATAATCATAAGTTGTTTTGGTAACTTTTGATTCAATAAATATTTCCTCATTACTTGCATTCACGCTATAATAATCGGAATGTAACTTCTTCATTATTTAAATAGTATTTTATTTCATAATCACTTAAACTTACTCCACTTGCGAAAAAATCATTAATACTTAAAAAATCACTATTTAATAAAACTTCAATATTTTCTTTAACTTTAATATTACTTTCTAATTCTTTAGTCTTATTCATTACTAAATTATCTTTATTCGGTTCTTTTATACTTAAAAATTTATATGCTCCCAAAGAACATAAAATAACTAATAAAATAATAACTATACAAACCTTCTCTTTTTCATAAGTTCACCTACAATAATAGTACAAAATTTGAATTAATTTGTCTATTAAATTATATTAATTTAATAAAAAAATGAGAAATATTTTCCCATTTAATTATCTAATTTTTCCTTTAGAATATCTTTAACCATACTTGGATTTGCTTTTCCTCTAGTTTCTTTCATAACTTGGCCAACAAAATAATCAAATAAATTAGTTTTACCACTTTTATATTCATTTATTTGCATTTCATTACTACTTAATACTTTATCGATAATTTCTGTTAGAGTATTTATATCAGAAATTTGGGCATTATCTTTAGTTATATATGTTTTAGGCATTTTTTCTTCCTCTAAAGATTTAAAGAATATTTCTTTGGCTTGTTTACTTGATATAGTTTTTTTATCTAACTCACTAATTATTTGATTAAGATATTCTGGTTTTAAATAAAAATCTTTAATACTAATTTCATATTTATTTAAGTAGGCCACAATTTGAACAGTTACCCAATTTGCTGCCGTTTTGGCGTCCATACCTAAATTTATACACTCTTCAAAGTAATCAGAAACATCTTTCTCTTTAACTAAAATTTTGGCATCATAATTTGATAAACCGTATTTTTCAATATATTTTTTCTTTCTTTCCATAGCAAGTTCTGTAATACTTGCTCTAATACTTTCTAAAAATTCTTTTGTAACTTTAAACTTGGGAATATTTGGTTCAACAAAATATTTATAATCTATTGCATCAACTTTACTACGCATGAATATTGTTGTTCCACTTTCTTCGTCCCATCTTCTTGTTTCTTGAATTACTTCTTCTCCTTTATCTAAAATTTCTGTTTGTCTTTTAATTTCATAATTAATCGCATCTCTTACTCCTCCAAAAGAGTTGATGTTTTTAATTTCTACTCTAGTCCCCCAGTTATTTGGATCAAATTCATCTAGTGATGCGTCCATTAAAGAAATATTAACATCACATCTAATTTGTCCTTTCTTACTATCGGCTTCACTAATTCCGGCATATTGATAGACACTTCGCATATGCTCTAAAAAGGCAACGGCTTCTTCCGCACTATGTAAATCAGGCTCAGTAACTAACTCTAAAAGTGGAACGCCGGCTCTATTATAATCAATATTACTTGTAGCATAATAATGGTCTAAAGATGCAGCATCTTCTTCTAAATGCAAGTTATTTACTCTAACCTTTTTTATTTCATCATTGCACTCAAATTCTACTTCACCATAAATACCTGATGGTATTGGTTTAGTTTCTTGGGTAGTTTGATAACCTTTAGGTAAGTCTGGGTAATAATAATTTTTTCTTTCAAAATAGAAATATTCTGGTTGACTACATTTTAAAATCATACTAGCCATTAATGCCATTTTTACGGCTTCTTTATTAACCATTGGTAAAGTACCTGGAAAAGCCATATCAATAGGACTTACATTGCTATTAGGTATATCACTATAGCTATTTCTTGCTGGGCTAAAAACTTTTGTTTTTGTTTCTGATACTTCACAATGCATTTCTAAACCAATTTTTGCTAAATATTTTCCCATTATTTAACCTCCCTTGCAATTTGTCCTTTATAATCCATCGCACTTTCCATAACGTAAGCGATATTTAAAACATTGGCATCATCATAACAATTACCAGTAATATTAATACCAACCGGAAGATTATTAACAAACCCATTAGGAATTGTAATTGATGGGAAACCGCCAAAATTACCAATTTGTAAGTTTTCATCTAAAGCAACTGTGTTATCATCATAACTTTTATCTAAATCGCTAAATTTTTTAGCCGGACCAATTCCAACTGGACTTAATACCGCATCATACTTTTCATATAAATTTTTCCATGTATCTACTAATAGTCTTCTTGCTCTTTGCGCATTTTTAAAATATCTTTCTTGATTTTCTTTTTGTAATACATAAGAACCAATAATAAATCTTCTTTTAATAAGAGGTGAAAATCCTTTTGTTCGGTGGTCTTTAATCATTTCAATATAGTTTTTACCACTACCTCTTGGACCAAAAATAATACCAGTTAAATTACTCATATTACTTGTGGCTTCGGCAGAATGTATAACCCGGTAAACACTAAAGATAGCATTTAATAATTTCCGATCAACACTTACTTCTTCCACAACAAATCCTAAATTTTTGCATAGTTCAATTGTTTTATGAAAGTTTTCTAAATGACTTTTTAATTCATCATCAGCATTAGGGTAATTATCAATATTACATAATTCTTTAACATAACACAATTTTTTAGAAGAAACTTTACCATCTAGTGATTCATATAAATGAATATTACTTGAATCCCAAGAAGTCATATCTCTTTTGTCTAAACCTTTCATGGCATCAACAACAATGGCAGCATCTTTAACACTTCTTGTTAAAACACCACAATGGTCTAAGGAAGATGCAAATGGAAATAAACCGTATCTTGAAATCATACCATAAGTAGGTTTATAACCAACTATACCACAATAGCCGGCTGGTTTTCTTATTGAATCTCCTGTATCACTACCTAAGGCATAAGGGTAGACTCCGGCTGCTACTGCGGCGGCACTTCCAGAAGAAGAGCCAGCACAACTTCTTTCTAAATCCCAAGGATTTCTTTGAATACCAGTATGTCCAGTTGTCCCAGCTCCACCCATACCAAACTCATCTAAAGCCGTTTTATTAACCATAATAGCACCAGCATTTTCTAAATTAAGAACAGCAGTAGCGCTAAAAAATGGGACATAATCTTTTAAGGTATTAGATGACCCGGTTGATAAAACTCCTTTAGTAGAATAATTATCTTTAACACCATAAGGAATTCCCGAAAGAAGACTTTCTGTTACCTTTGTACCTTTTGCTTCATCTAAAATTGTTACAAAAGCATTACATTTTTTGTTTATTTCATGACTTTTCTTTAAGGCTTCTTTGACTAATTCTTCACTAGTAACTTTACCACTAATTAATAGTTCATGTAATTCTTCAATAGATTTTTCCATGTAAGCCATATTATCACCCCACAACTTTAGGGACTACTATTTCCCTACCTTCAGTAACATCACTATTTTGTAATAATTCTTCAATACTTGGAGATTCTTCTACTTCATCTTCCCGAAGCATATAGATAAAATCGTCTAAGGCATGAGTCATTGGTTCAACTTTTTCAATACCTTCTATTTGATTTACTAAATTAAGATTAGCATCGATTAAATCAAATTCATTTAAAACCATGGCATTTTCTTCTTCACTTAAACCAATTAATAATTTATCAGCATAATCATAAATTAATTCTTTTGTAAATTTACTCATTTAATTCCTCCAAATCTATTTTTATTCCTAATTCTTTTAATTGATCATCAGTTACATCACTTGGAGCCTCCATCATAATATCACTAGCACTTTGAGTTTTTGGAAACGCTATAACATCTTTAATATTATCAGTTTTAGTAAGAATCATAACAAGTCTATCAAGACCTAGGGCTAAACCTCCATGAGGTGGTGCTCCATATTTAAAGGCATCAACAAAGAAACCGAATTTATCCTTAATGTCTTCTTCTGTTAAACCTAGTGATTCAAAAACAATTTTTTGCACTTTTGGATTATGAATTCTAATTGAGCCACCCCCAACTTCATAACCATTTAAGACAATGTCATATGCTTTTGCAGTACAATTTTCATAATCATGTAAATTATCGATACTTTTTGGCATTGTAAATGGGTGATGGCATGATTTATATCTTTTTTCTGTTTCATTATATTCATACATTGGAAAATCAGTAACCCATAAGAAATTTAATTTATTTTCATCAATTAAATTTAACTCCCTCGCTATCTTTAATCTTAAAGCCCCTAGTGATGCATAAACAATTTTCTTCGTATCTGCTACAATTAATATTAAATCGTTATTGCTAATATTAAATGTTTCTTTCATTTTTTCTAATCTTTCTTCTTCTAAATTCTTTGCAATAACTCCATTAAATGTATCATTATCATATTTTAACCAAGCAAGTCCTTTAGCCCCATATATTTTTACAAAATTAGTTAAGTGTTCAACATCACTTCTTGAATATTTATCACCATTATTTTTAACTATTAAACATTTAACAATACCACCATCATTAATGACATTATTAAATACGTTCATTTTAGTTCCTCTTAGAATATCAGTTAAATCAAGTAATTCCATTTCAAATCTTGTATCTGGTTTATCACTTCCAAAACGATCCATCGCTTCTTTATAAGGAATTCTTGGAAAATCTGGCAAATCAATATTTAAAACATCTTTAACTACTTTTTTAAGTAAGTTTTCAGTATTATTCATAACATCTTCTTCTTCGATAAAACTCATTTCCATATCAACTTGAGTAAATTCTGGTTGTCTATCACTTCTTAAATCTTCATCGCGAAAGCATTTAGCAATTTGATAATACTTTTCAAACCCAGATACCATTAATAATTGTTTACATATTTGAGGACTTTGAGGAAGGGCATAAAATGAGCCTTTACTAATTCTTGATGGAACAATGTAATCTCTTGCCCCTTCAGGTGTACTCTTACATAAAATTGGGGTTTCAATATCAATAAATCCTTCCCTATCTAAGTATTCTCTAATTGACTTCGTAATTTTATGCCGAGTCATAATAATCTTTTGTAATCTTTCTTTTCTAAGTTCTAAATAACGATATTTTAAAGAAACATTTTCATTAATAAATGCATCTTCATAAACATTAAATGGTACTATATCGCACTCACTAAGTATTTCTAAATTTTCAACAATTAATTCAACTTCTCCAGTATCTAAATTAGGATTATCTAATCTTTCTCCACGTAACTCTAGTTTACCTGATACTTTAATACAATATTCATTTTTAAGTGATTCGGCTAATTTGAAATCATTTTTTAAAAAGTCACGATTAAATACTACTTGTAGAATACCACTTCTATCTCTTAAATCGACAAATATTACACCACCCATATCGCGGCGTTTATTTACCCAACCATAAACTTCATAAGACTTGCCAACATCTTTAGCCCGAAATTCACCATTATTATATTTTTTCATATAACCAACCTTTCTAAAACTCACATGATTTTGGTACTCTAGGATATGGTATAACATCTCTTATATTATCTACCCCAGTAAGATAGATTAATAATCTTTCAAATCCCATTCCAAATCCTGAGTGAATGCAAGTACCATATTTTCTTAAATTTAAATACCACTCCATATTAGTTTTATCAATATTTAATTCTTCCATTCTCTTTAATAATTTTTGATAATCTTCTTCTCTTTGACTACCACCCATTAATTCTCCTGCACCAGGTACTTCTAAATCAACTGCCGCCACTGTTTTGTTATCTTCATTTAATTTCATGTAAAATGCCTTAATATCTTTCGGCCAATTTTTAATAAATACTGGGCCGTTAAAATATTCTGTAATATATTTTTCATGTTCTTTTTGAATATCACAACCATATTCTGGAGGAAATTCCCAATTAACATTAGCATTTTTTAAAATTGTAATTACTTCTTCATGGTCTACTCTTGTAAATGGACTATTAACTAATTTAGTTAATTTTTCGATTAAGCCATTTTCGACAAACTTATCACAAAATTCTATTTCTTCTTTCGCATTATCTAAAACATATTTAACTATATATTTTAGCATACTTTCCATAATGTCCATATCGCCTTCTAAATCACAAAAGGCCATTTCTGGTTCTATCATCCAAAATTCAGAAGCATGCGTTTTCGTATTTGAATTTTCTGCCCGAAATGTTGGACCAAAAGTATAAACGTTTTTAAATGCTAGAGCAAAAGTTTCGGCTTCTAATTGGCCACTTACTGTTAAATTAGTCATTTTTCCAAAGAAATCTTTACTATAATCAACATCTTTACCTAAATCACCAATTGGTAATGTAGTAACTTGAAACATTTCTCCTGCTCCCTCACAGTCACTTGATGTAATAAGAGGAGCATGAAAATAAATGAAACCTTTTTCTTGAAAATATTTATGAATTGCAAAGGCTGCGATACTTCTAATACGGAATACTGCTTGAAAAAGATTAGTTCTTGGTCTTAAATACGCATAACTTCTTAAAAATTCTCTTGTATGTCTTTTTGGTTGAATTGGGTAATCTTCAGGACAGTCTCCTAATAATTTGATATTACTTGCTTGCATTTCGATATCTTGATTACCAATTGACTTTACTATTTTCCCAGTTACTTCAATTGCACTTCCTACTAAATATTTTTTTACTTCCAAAAAGTTGCTTAAATCCTCTGTGTAAACTACTTGTAAATGACCTTGGCGTGTTCCATCAGATAAGGAAATAAACCCAAAAGATTTTTGATCTCTATGTTGTCTAATCCACCCATTTAAAGTAACTTCTTTTTCTAAATATTTTTCTTTATTATTAAATAATTCTCTTAAATCCATAAAATCTCCTTATAATGAACCAATAATATACTCAGTTATTTCATCGATATCTATTTTTTCTTCTTCTTTAGTTGCATTATCTTTAACAGTTACTAATCCTTTTTGTAAATCTTCATTATTTAAGATAATCAAATATTTAGCATTTAATCTATCAGCAACTTTAAATTGTCCTTTTAATCCTTTATTTAAATTATCTGTTTCACATACTACTCCATTTAATCTTAAATTTTGAACAATATTTAATGAATATAATTTTTCTTCTTCAGATACATACATAACATATACATCAATTTCTCTTTTTATATTTTTATATAGTTCCATTTCTTTTAATAAACTAACTATTCTATCAATTCCACAGGCAAAACCTATACCATATGAATCGGGACCATCTAATTCTTTAATTAACTTATTATAACGGCCTCCTCCTCCTAATACATTATTTTTGCTATCATCATTATCTAGTGATACTATTTCAAAAACAGTATGGTCATAATAATCTAGTCCTCTTACTATATTAGGATTAACTTCATAATCAATTTCTAAATAATCTAAATATTTTAATACTTCCTCAAATCTTTTTTTAGATTCACTATTTAAATAATCAATTGTCTTCGGAGCATTTTTTAAAATGCTACTATCTGCATCTACTTTACAGTCTAATATTCTTAACGGATTAGTTTTAATTCTCTCTTTACAGTCATCACATAATTCATTAATATGTGGTTTAAAATAATTAACTAAAGCCTCTCTATAATTATTTCTTGATTCATTATTTCCTAATGAATTAATATTAATTTGTAAATTCTCAATACCTAAACTTTCTAATATTCTATATTGTAAAGATATAACTTCAGCATCTACTATTGGGTCATTACTTCCTAATACCTCTACTCCAAATTGCGTAAATTCTCTTAATCTTCCACTTTGTGGTCTTTCATAACGATACATTGTTCCATTATAATAATATTTCTTTACATCAGGAAGAACATATTCTTTATTTTCTATATAACTTCTTACAACACCCGCAGTACCTTCAGGTCTAAGCGTTATTAATCTATCTCCTTTATCTTTAAAATCATATGTTTCTTTTCTTACTATATCAGAAGATTCTCCAACACTACGGTGGAATAATTCACTCATTTCAAATATTGGTGTTCTTATAAATTCATAATTATAACTATTCATCATATTACTTATAACATGATTAACATACTCCCAAATTATTGAATCATTTCCTTTAATATCAATTGTTCCTTTTGGCTTTGCTATCATAAATTTCCCTTCTTTCTAAAAAAAGACCTAGAAACATAAGGGCGAGTATTCCCGCGGTACCACCTTATTTCTAGGTCTTTAATTGTTATCGCTAATATGCGTTTCTAATTCTGAAAGTGTCTTCAATATATTATATCGTTTGACTTTCTCACCAACCGTCTTCGCTAAAAACTGAATATAATACTCTACTTTTCTTTCCATAGAAAATCGATATGTAATAATTTTATAACTTTTTTTATGACTAGTCAATAATAAATTTAAAGCAAGCCATAATGACTTGCTATATAAATTCTTTGGAAGAAGAAGTATGTATGAAACATACTCTTGTCTATTTTAACGTCTTCGTTGACGATTTATTTCGCTTATAGTCTGTTAATTTATTATGAACGGATCGCTTGATGTTCCTGTTCCACCGGTTATTGTAACATCACTAGTTAAATAGAAGACTGGGCGAACCGAAAACGATTCATTCATATAAGAGCCACCGTTGACATTGCCGCCCGCATACACATGCAACGCACGGTAAGTGCCATCATAGATACTATAATCGTAACGCGACATGGTTCACTCATAACCACTACCTGGGTCGCTACTATCATTATTGTCTATATATATCCAACTTGTGCCACACGTACTGGGATTTGCTGAGCAATTATTTCCTCCGGATAATCCATAATAATAGTCGTGTAAATACCATAATCCTATTTTTGCTGATACTGTACTTGTCCATGCATTTTCTATTGAATATAAGTTTGCTGCGGTTGTATTATAATTTTTCATATCTCCGTATTTCCAAGAAGAGTCTGCTATTTTACTACTCCAGCCTGATGGTACGTATGTTGTGTTATTTAGGAAACTACTTCCGTTTATATTACTATATATTGTTGAATTTGTCCACGTTATATTTGATGATGTACTACTATACCATTGCATTGTACTATTTAAGGCTTCTTTCTTGATTAACTTAAGTTGTCCTGAAGAATTTATACCCATTATTCTATACATGTATGCATCAGTATTACTTGTACACTTACTCTTATCATTTGTTCCAAAACATATATAGTTATCATTTACTTCCTCATTTGTTCCTTGATATCTGTATAATCCTCCTTCTTCGGTATCATTTAGACTATCTATTCACTATTATTTGTAAGTAAACAATTTTCTAAATTATCTCCTGATGTACATAATTCTGATAAAGTTGGTATATCAAAATACAAATAACAATAACTAGTTTTACTTGTACTTACTGATGCAATATTTGTACTATTATCACAAGTTAAGGCACCATCTATAATATTACCTGATGCATCTATACAACCCGATAGAGTTTCATTATATTTCATATCTGTTGGCCATGTAGTATTACTTGATTCTGTATAAGTTCCATCACTTTGTTCTAACATTATAGCAAACATATTATTACTTTTTATATCTTTTAATTTCACACTATCTA
>CALVZO010000020.1 GCA_944372545.1 uncultured Bacilli bacterium
AAAATTAATGAAAGATAATAATATAATATCTTATCAAAAAGCATTAAATGCTTGTAATTTATTAAAAACGTGTCCTAATACGAGAATACCTAGAACAGATATTGAAGAGTTAGAGAAGTAAGCAACAAAAAAGTCTTGACTATAAATCAGGACTTTTTTATTACTTAAATAAAATTTATAACGATTCAATTTTAGGTTTTGCAAATGGGTTATTAGTGTTATTTTGAGTTGGAGCAGATTTACCAATAATTGCATTTTTAATATCTTGGTCATCTTCGCCAAAATCGTCATTAATATCTATTACTCTTACTATTTCGTCCATTGAAGTAAATCCTTCCATGACTTTAATTAAGCCATCTTTTAGAAGAGTATTTCCATCTTTACCATAAACTAATTGTCTTAATTCTTCTTTTCTTAAATTACCAACAATTGCATCTTTTATATCTTGATTAATCTCTAATACTTCTTGTAAAGCAATTCTTCCTTTATAACCATTTAAGCACTCATCACAACCATGTGGTGTATATATTTGTTCAACGTCCATATTTAAAACTTGCTTAAATAAATTTTTTTCATAATTATTAGTAGGTCTAGCACTTCGACATTTAGGACATAATCTTTTTACTAGTCTTTGAGAAATAATTCCTGATAACGCACTACCTAATAAGTATCTTTCAACGTCCATATCAAGTAATCTTTCAATTGTATTTAAAGAGTTATTAGTATGTATTGTTGATAAAACTAAATGTCCAGTAATTGAAGCCCTTACGGCAATACGAGCAGTTTCATCATCACGAATTTCTCCGATCATTATAATATCTGGGTCTTGTCTTAAAATACTTCTTAAGGTATTACCGAAAGTTAAGCCAATTTCACTCATAACTTGAACTTGATTAATCCCTGCAATTTTCATTTCTACCGGGTCTTCAACTGTAATAATATTAGTTTCCGTTTTATTTAAAACTTGTAACATTGAATAAACTGTTGTTGATTTACCAGAACCAGTCGCACCAGTAATTAAAATAATTCCATTTGGTTTTTTAATAAGTTCATTAATTTTATTATAATTATCTTTCGTAAGCCCAATAGATTCTAAACCATTTAAACTCATACGATAATCAAGAATACGAATAACTATTTTTTCCCCATCTACAATTGGTAAACTAGATACCCGTAAGTCAACATCTAAATTATCTATTAATCCTTTTATCGCTCCATCTTGTGGTAATCTTGTTTCTGTAATATTCATACCAGAAATAATTTTAATTCTAGTTATTAAATTCTTTTTTACAGTATTCGGAACTTTAGCATATTCTAAAAGGGAACCATCAATACGTACTCTTACATTAAGCCCTTCTTCAGTAGGGTCAAAGTGTATATCTGAGCCACCTTTTTTCACGGCATCTACTATCATTTCATTAACTATTTCAACAATTGGTTTATTATCATAATCAAATTCTCTAAACACTTGTATCACCGTAGTCCCTTTTACTATAATTAATTATACAATAATAGTGAATTTTATACAATAACTTAAATTTTAATTTTTTAAATATAGAATTTACTTAGGACTTTCTTTTTGTTAAAATAATTATAGGAAGTGGAGCATGAATAAGTTAGTTAGTATAAAAAATAATGATAATATCATAATGGCTAGTAAAATATATGAGAATAATGCTCCCGAAAAAGTATATTTTGAAAATACTTTAAACTTTAAAATAAATGATTATATTTATAAAAATATGGATTTAGGTAATAATTTTGCTTCAATATCTGGGAAAGTTACTAATATATTTTCATATAACAATAAAAGTTTTATGGAAATAACTAATGATTATCAAGAGAATATGCAAAATAGATTATATAAAAAGAAGTGTCATAATAAAGAAGAACTAATTAATTTATTAAGTAAATATAAATTAGATAATATAGTAAAAAAAATAAAATCTATAGATAATATTAAAAATATAGTTATAAGTAGTATAGATGAAGAAATATATACAATAAAAGAATTTATTCGTTTAGAAAATAATTATATGGAAATATTAGAAACACTAGATTATTTAAATAAAATAATATTAAATAAAAAGTCTTTTTTAGCAGTAAAAAATACTAACTTTAATAGTATTAAAAATGTTAAATCAATAATTGGAACATATCCAAAAATTAAAATAATTTTAACTCCCGATAAATATTTAATAAGTTATAAACCATTTTTATGTAATTATCTAAATTTAGTAAAAGAAGAAACTCTCCTTTTATCTACAAATGAATTATATAGTATTTATAATATATTAAATGGTAAAAATAATTTAGAAGTTTTAATTACTTTAAGTGGTAATGCTACTTATAAATCGATAGTAATAAATGCTAAATTAGGAGTATTATTAAAAGAATTGATGACGGAATATTTAGAGTTTTCTGAAAATTATTATGAAGTATATAAAAATGGTTATTTTAAAGGAACTTTAATTAAAGATATAGATAATTTTTATATAACTAATGATATTCATTTTATTGAATTTAGAAAAATTGAAAATAAATTGGTAAGTCCTTGTATTAACTGTGGGGCTTGTATTAAAATATGTCCATTTAATATAAATGTTAAAAAATGTTTCCAAAAAAATTATGCTAGTAAAAAATGTATTAAATGTGGTTTATGTAATTTTATTTGTCCTTCTAATATTGATTTAAAAAGTATAGTAGGGAGTTATGATAATGAAAAAGAAAACAATAACTGATTTAGTTTTAGAAAATATAGTTTTATTAATTCCTTTAATTATTTATGGTATATATAAAAATGGTTATTTAATTTATGAAAAAGAATTAATAAATATATTTAGTATATTTAAGCCTCTTTATTTATTATTAATAAGTATTGGTGTAAAAATAGTATTTGATTTAATTAAATATAAGAAAATAAAAATAGATTATAATTTATTATATGTTATATTACTTAGTATGATTATGCCTTATAATATTAGTTATATTATCTATATAATTACATTTATAATTACTTATTTTTTATTAGATATATTAGATAAATATTTAACTATTCATAAAGTATGTTTTATGTATTTAATAATTATTTTAGTAAACTTTTTAATAAATGATTTTACTTATCTAAATCCATTAGAAGAAGAATATCTTTATAGTTTTTCTTTTATAGATTATTTATTTGGAAGAAATATTGGAGGCTTATCTTCAACATCAATTATTTTTTCTCTAGCATCTTACTTATTCTTAATTAATAGTTATTATTATAAAAAAGATATTCCCTTATTTATTAATATAAGTTATTTAATATTAAGTATTATTTATTATTTAATTAGTAAAGATAATTCTCTTATTATTAATAGTGAAATGATTTTTGCAAGTATTTTTATTAGTCCCTTACCAATGTATAGTCCAACTAGAAAAGTAATGGAAATAATTTATGGTATCTTAATAGGCATTTTAACATTTATCATTAGTGTAACTTTTAATAGAGTTTTAGCAATTTATTTAAGTACATTTATTGTATCTTTAATATATTTATTAGGTAGTAGACATAGTTTGACAAAAAAATAAACTTAAATATGATATATTCTTATTAACACAGGAAAAGGTAACAAATATTTTTTCCTGTGTTTTTTTAAGAAAGGAATTTTTATGAAAAAGATATTATTAACTTTAATAAGTATTATATTTAGTATAAATATTTGTTACTGTGAAGAATTTGTCAGTGTTGATTTACCATATTATGTAAAAATAAATAATGAAGTAATAAGAATAAAGAAAATATATGATAAAGATAATTTAGAAGTTGTCTTTAATATTGAACCAGATAATTATAATTTATCTAGTAATTTTAATAAATATAGGGAAGTAAATAAAGATAATTATGGCCTTTATTTTCGTAATTTAGATTATTTTAATACAATAGTGTATTATGGTTATAATCAAAATAAAAGTGATTTAAATTATTTTTTAACTCAAGTTATTGTTTGGCAACTTGTTTTAAATAAAAGAGTAAAAATAGTTAATGAAAAAGGGGAAGAAATAAAAGATTATGAAAAAGAGTATAGTAAAATATTTAATGAAATATTAAATCATAATAGTCATAATGATTTTTATAATCAAATATATACAATAGATGTATTTTCGACAAAAACTTTTGATTTTAAAAAAAATATAGTTTTAAACCCAGTTGAAAATTCAGGACTTAAATTTAATTTATATGATAATTATTTAGATGTATATGCTAAGTGTGTAGGTAATTATGAAGTTTTATTAGAAAAAACTTATAATCAAGAAAATTATAGTTATAGTGATGGTGTTAATATTTATTGGCAAAATTTAGGAGGACCAAGTAATATAAATAAGAAATTTTACTTAAATGTAGAAGGAATTAAATTAAATATTATTGAAAGTAGTGAAGGCATTAATAGTAGATTTGGTGATGCAAAATTAGATAGTAAATATGAGTTGTATTTAGATAATAATTTAGTATTAGAAATTACTGATTTATCTAATATATATGTTCAGAAAAATCAAACTTATACTTTAAAAAATGTAAGTGATGATATTGGTTTTTATGATTTTTCTGATATTACTTTTAATGTTTTAGAAGAAGAGTATAACTTAAATATTTTAAAAAATGTTATTAGTAAAAATATAAGTTTTACTATTAAAGATAATTATACTTATGAAATATATTTAAAAAGTAATAATGAGTTATATGAAGTAGTAGATAAAAATACAGAAATTATTACTTTACCTTATGGAACTTATTATATTAAAAATGATTTTGGTTATAATGAAGAATTATTAGTAAATAATAATAGTGATGAATATATAGTAATTGATAATTTAATAGATAGGGAAGAAAGTGATAAATTAGAAGAAGATATAATAGATATTGAAGAAGTAGTTAATAATGAAGAGGTTATTAGAGAAGATACAAATACAAATGAAGTAGTTGATAACCCAAAAACATTTGATGGCATATTGTTATATGTTAATCTTACTTTAGTAGCAACTATATATCTTATAGGAGTAGGTATTTATTTCAAAAAAAACATTATAAAAAAATAAAATAAGTGTAAATATAAGCCTCATTTTAAAATAAGAAATGAGGTTTTTATATGGAGAAAACTATTTAAATGTGGGTAACAAAAATTATTGACTTAATGGTTTTATTTGCTATAATAAGGCTAAATTTCAAAAAAATGACAAAAATTTCACTTAAAAAAAAGGAAATTGGCCATATAGGGCTAATATATATAATAGAGGGGAAAAATGGAACATATAAGTGAGAGTAAAATTAATGAAATAAGAAATTCAGCAGATATAGTGAGTATTATTTCTGATTATATACCATTAAAGATGCAAGGCAAAAATTATTTTGGGTTGTGTCCTTTTCATGATGACCACTCTCCGAGTATGTCCGTATCTAAAGAAAGACAATTATACAAGTGTTTTGTTTGTAATAAAGGTGGTAATGTTTTTAATTTTGTTAAAGACTATGAAAATGTTAGTTATTTTGAAGCCGTTAAAATAGTTGCGAATAAAGTAGGAATACCTTTTGATTACGAATATAAAGAAATGCCTCAAAAAAATAAAGATTTATATGAAATTATGGACTTTGCTACTAATGTTTATCAAAATAATTTAAATAGTGAAGAAGGTAGTAAGGCTAAAGAATATTTATTAAAACGAAATATTAATGATAATATTATAAAAGAATTTCGAATTGGTTTATCTTTAAGTGATAATAAATATTTAGCAAATGTTTTAAGTAAAAAATATGAAGTTAATACTTTAGTTGATTTAGGATTAGTTGAAAAAGATGGTTTAAATGTTTATGACAAATTTGTAAGAAGAATAATGATTCCGATAAGTGATTTAGATGGAAAGACCGTTGGATTTACGGGAAGAATTTATAATAATGAAGATAGTGCTAAATATATAAATTCAAAAGAAACTATTCTTTATAAAAAAGGGCATATATTATTTAATTATCATAATGCTAAACCATTTGTAAGAGAGAAAAAGTCCTTAATTGTAGTAGAAGGCAATATGGACGCAATAAGAATGTATAGTGAAGGCGTTAAAAATGTTGTTGCGTTGATGGGTACGACTTTGACTAAAGAACAGATAAGTATTTTAAAAAAATTACGAGTACCAATTATTCTTTTGTTAGATAGTGATAATGCTGGAGAAATTGCCACTTTAAATATAGGTAGTGAATTAGTTAAAGAAGGGTTATCTTGTCAAGTAGTAAGATTAAGTGGGGCAAAAGACCCAGATGAATATATAGTAAAATTTGGTATTGAGGCATTTAATAATGCCATTAAAAGCAGTGTAAGTTATTTTGATTATAAATTAATATCTTTAAAAGAGAATAAGAATTTAAGTAATACTAACGAATTGATTAGTTATGTCAAAGATATCTTAAAAATGCTTGATAGTGCTGATAATTTGACAAAAGAAATAACTTTAAAAAAGATAAGTGAAGAATATAATTTAGATTATGAATTATTAAAACAAGAGATAGAATTTAAAAAAGAAGAGAAAGTTATTACGAAGGTACCTAAGAAAAAGCAAGATAATTATACAAAATGTGTTTATAAAATATTGTATTATTTAATGAGTGATAAAAAGTATTTAGCAATATTTAATACTAAATTGGGATTTTTAAAGAATAGAGAAGAAAGAAATTTAGTAAGAGAAATAGAGCAATATATAGAAATTTATGATAAAATAAATTTTGCTGACTTTTTATCTTATAGTGAAAGCAAAGACATTATTAAAGATTTAGTAAAAAGGGTAAGTGAAGGAACAGATTATGAAGAGTTAGAAGATAATACATTTTTAGAATATTTAAAAGTAATTGAAAACATAATAAATGAAGAAGAGATAGATAAATTAAAAGAGGAAATAAAATTAACTACAGATATAAATGAAAAAATAAAGAAAATAGAATTAATGGCAATGTTAGTAAAAAAAAGGAGTGATAAACATGGTCGAAATTAAAACATTTGAAGAAAGAAAACAAGAATTAATTAAACAAGGAGAAGAGAAAGGATTTATTACTTTTGAAGAATTAGCCTCATCTTTAAAAGGGTTAGATATTGATAGTGATACATTAGATGATTTATATAATTCTTTTGTGGAAGCAGGTATTACAGTAGTAAGTGAAGAAGATGTAGATAGTGATGATGGAGAAATTCCTGATAAAATTGAGGAAGAAGAGCCAGTTATCTTAAGTGATGCAGAAATTACAAAAGATGTCAATATTAATGACCCGGTTAGAATGTATTTAAAAGAAATAGGAAGAATTAGTTTATTATCTAGTGAAGAAGAAATGAATTTAAGTATTCGTATTGCAGATGGTGATGAAGAAGCCAAAAGATTACTTGCAGAAAGTAATTTACGTTTAGTAGTAAGTATTGCCAAAAGATATGTAGGTCGGGGTTTATTATTTTTAGATTTAATTCAAGAAGGTAATATTGGGCTTATGAAAGCCGTTGATAAATTTGATTTTGAAAAAGGGTATAAATTTTCTACATATGCAACTTGGTGGATAAGACAAGCAATTACAAGAGCTTTAGCAGATCAAGCAAGAACTATCAGAGTACCTGTTCATATGGTTGAAACAATTAATAAAATGGTTAGAATTCAAAGACAAATGACTCTTGAATTAAATAGAGAACCTAGTGATGAAGAAATTGCTAAAAAAATGGGTATTTCTGTAGAAAAGGTAAGAGAAGTAATTAAAATAAGTCAAGAACCAGTTTCACTAGAAACACCAATTGGGGAAGAAGATGATTCGCATTTAGGAGATTTTCTTAAAGATGAGAGTAGTTTATCGCCAGAAGAATATACCGAAAATGAGATACTAAAAGAAGAAATTAAAGATGTCTTATTAACTTTACAACCGAGAGAACAAGAAGTTTTAGAGTTAAGATTTGGTCTTACTGATGGAACTTGTCATACTCTTGAAGATGTAGGTCGTCGTTTTAATGTAACAAGAGAGAGAATTAGACAAATTGAAGCCAAAGCCTTAAGGAAATTAAGACACCCATCGAGAGCCAAAAAATTAAGAGATTTTTTAGATAATTAAGGTGTATATGTTTAGTGAAAGAATTAAAGCAATTGGCAGTAATGTTCGTTATGGAGATTCTGTTTTAGATATAGGTTGTGACCATGGTTATGCAAGTATTTATGTCAAAAAATATCGTGACTGTAAGAAAGTATATGCTTGTGATATTTCCGAAAAAGCCTTAGAAAGTGCTAAAAGAAATTTTCAAAAATATGGTGTTAAGATAAAAACTTATGTTAGTGATGGATTTAAAAATGTTCCAGTAAAAGTAGATACAGCCATTATTTCGGGAGTAGGAACAAATACGATTTTAAAAATTTTAAAAGAAGCCAGTTATTTACCCGAAAGATTAGTATTAGGTAGTCAAAATGATTTATATAGATTAAGAAAAGAATTATATAGTATGGGGTATAAATTAGTTGATGAACGTGCTTTATTAGAAAAAGATCATTATTATGTAATATTCTTATATATAAAAGCCCCACAAAAATTAACTAAAACAGAACTTCGTTTTGGAATAAGTAATAATGAAGAATATTTAAGATATTTAAAATTAAATAATTTAAAAATATTACGTAAAAAAATACCTTGGAAAAAAAGAATTAAATTAAGAATAGAAAATTTAATATTAACGGTCCTTATTGAAAGAAAGTAGGACCTTTTTTATTTTCAATTATTTTTATTGTATTAACTTTTTCTTTTATTGGTTTCATATTTTTTTCAGTATTATTCATAATTCTAGTAGTGGTATTATTAGTAAATTCTTTAAATATATTAATGGCAGATTTAGCATTATTAATCATTGGTTTGGCTTCTTTATAAATGGGAATAACTTGATTTATAACTTCTAAGGTTTTATTTAAGCGCCCAATTATTTTCGTAATTCCAATTCCATTTTTAAAAATATTTGGTCCAAACATTTTATCACCCTCTAATATAATTTATGCAAAGTAGGGACTAGCAACACCTAAACAAATATGTTATAATTCTAATTAGAATAGTAAGGAGCATTTATATGGAAAATGCAAAGGCAAAAAAAGAAAAGATAGTATGGTATATAAGTGTATTAGAATTTTTGAAAAATATTGTACTTACTATTTTTTATATTTTTTCTTATGCTTTTATCGGTCTTAAATTTTGTACATATGATTTATTTGTATTTATATATAATAATTTAAGTTGGCGATTAGATAAAGCCTACAAAAGAACGAAAGAAGCATTAGGTAGAGATAATTACGATAAAGATAATAAAAAGAAAAAAGAAGAAAAAGTTTATAATTATAGTGCCAAAACATTAGCCAAATTAGAGCAAGAATATCAAGAATTATTACGTGATTTACAAACTACTGGGGCAACAAGAAGTAAAGAAGTTAATGTTTATTATTTTAAAGTTAGAAATAAACAAGGAAAAATTATTAAAGGGACAATGAGTGGACTTTCAAAACTAGATATTAATGCTTTTTTAGTTAATGAAGGTTATACAGTTTATAGTATTAAAACTAGCCCAATGATTAATTTCTTATTTAAAGAATCTAATTTAATTAATCCCAAAATGTCAACAAAAGAACTTATATTTTGGTTGACACAATTATCAACTTATTTAAAAGCCGGGATTACTTTAAATGATTCGGTTAAAATTTTAGCAAAACAAATGGGGACAAAGAAAAGTAAAGCAAGAGCGTTTCAATCTATTTCTTATGAATTAACTTTAGGTTCTTCATTTTCAGCAGCATTAGAAAAACAAGGGAATATGTTTCCTGGATTACTAATTAATATGATTAAAGCAGCCGAAGCGAGTGGAACTTTAATTGAAACTTTAGAAGATATGGCAAATTACTATACTGAAGTAGATGAAACAAAAAAACAAATGAAAAGTGCGCTTTCTTACCCAATAATTATTAGTATTTTTGCAACTGCAGTAGTTATCTTTATTTTAGCATATATTATTCCAAGTTTTGTGGAAGTTTATGAACGAAATGATATTGAAATAAATGGATTTACTTTACTTATAATCAATATTAGTAATTTCTTAAAACAAAATATATTTATAATATTAGGTATAATTATTTTAGCAGTTATTTGTATTTATGTGGCTTATAAAGAAATAAAGGCTTTTAGAAGAAGTGTTCAAACACTACTTATGAAAATACCCGTTATTAAAGATATAATTATTTATAATGAAATTACAATATTTACAAAAACATTTGCATCTCTTTTAAGAAATAATGTCTTTATTACTGAAAGTATTGATATCTTAAGTAAGATTACTAATAATGAAATTTATAAATCAATATTATATCGAACAATTAATAATATAGTTAAGGGTGAAAAAATAAGTGAAGCCTTTAAAGACCATTGGGCAGTACCTGATGTTGCGTACTTTATGATAGTTACTGGTGAATCAACGGGAGAATTAGATAATATGATGGAGAAGGTAAGTGAATATTATCAAAGTATGCATAAAAATATAGTTAGTAATTTAAAATCATTTATTGAGCCTATTTTAATTAGTGTTTTAGCAATAGTAGTTGGAGTAATTCTTTTAGCGGTAATTATTCCGATGTTCCAAATGTACGAACAAATTTAATAGGGGGTTTTATGGAATTTTTATTCTTTGTAATAGGAGCCTTTTTTGGCTCTTTCTATTTAGTAATTGGAACAAGACTTCCTTTAAAAGAAAATGTTATTACAGGAAGAAGTAGATGTGATAGTTGTAAGAATATACTTAAATGGTATGAATTAATACCTATAATATCTTTTTTAATTCAAGGGGGTAAATGTCGTAATTGTCATAAGAAAATTACATTAAGTCATTTATTCATTGAAATTTCTAGTGGTATTCTTTTTCTTATTGGCTATTTAAAATATGGAATAAGTTATTCTTTAATAATATATTTAGTTTTAATTAGTCTATCATTATTAATTATTGTTAGTGATTTTAAATATATGATTATTTTAGATAGTCCTCTTATAATAAGTAGTATTATAATTATGATAGTAAAATACTTAAATTATGGTATGCATAGTCTACTTATTAGTATTATTAGTGGCTTAGGTTTATTTTTAACAATGTTTATTATTAAATTAATTGGTGATAAATTATTTAAAAGAGAATCTCTTGGAGGAGGAGATATAAAATTATGTTTTGTAATTGGCTTATCTATCGGTTATAGATTAGGTCTAATTGCTTTAATATTTGCCTCATTTCTAGCCTTACCTTATGCATTAGCCCAAAATTACTTAAATAAAAAAAATGAACTACCATATGGTCCATTTTTAATTGTAGCAACCACTATTATATATTTTTTCTTACATAAATTTGTTAATTTATTAATATTCTTCTTTTAAGCAATTGCATATATGGCAATAGAAGCCGCCACTGATGCTACCATTAATATTAACATAACCCAGACTAGAATTTTTCTAGTTTTTTTATTCATTAAAATCCCACCTTCAATTTATTCAATAATAACATAAGTTAGTTATTTTTTAAAGACTTTTCACATATTTTTTATGGGGTGATACATATTAAAAGGGCACTTAAAAATAATAAAACTTATTTAAAAATAATTTTAATAATATTTATAGTTGGGTTTATTACTAGTATTATTTATTACAATTTATTAAGTACAAATACTAGAAATTCAATAACTAATACTTTATTAAATTATACATATCAAAATCAATTTTTATTTAAAAATCTAATTATTGCATCTTCCTTACTTATTTCAGTCTTTTTTATAATTGGTATACCTCTTTCATTTTTCTATTTATTTTATGAAAGTTTTGCAAGTACTTTTATATTAATTATTATGACTATTACTTTTGGAATTAATGGCTTATTATATAGTATTATATATATTATTTTAACAAGGTTATTAATAATGTTTTTATTTATTATTTTTATTAGAAAAATTATTAATGTTGGAAGACTTGTTATTGGGTTAATTATATATAAGAAAGAAAAGTCTATAAAAGATAAATTGATATTTAATTTAAAAAATAGTATATATATAATTATTTTTATATTAACTATTGATATACTTAATTACTTTATAAATCCAATTATATTTTCTAAATTAGAATTTTTATTAAATTAAATAATTAATTTAGAGTTTACATATTAAAAAAAATTATCTATAATAATTTGCAAAGAAGAGAGAATTATGCAAAGTAAAATAATTAGTGAACCGATTGATCCTTTAATAAAAAAGATTAATGATACAGATAAAAAAATAATCTTTTTAAAAGGAGGCATTGGCAGTGGTAAATCAGTTGTAATTCAAAAGTTAAGGGAAATAAACAAACTAAATAAAGAACAAATTTTTGTTGATGCTTCCATAAATATGGGAGAATACTTAATTTTAAAATATAAAAATGTTTATAAATTATATCATTTATCTTTAATAATGAAAAAAATACTACTATATATAAAAATTAATTATCAAGAACAATATAATTTATTATTTTCATTTTTTGATATTTATATTGAAAATATAATAAAAAGCATTTTATTTGTTCACTTAGTTGATAGGGAAGAAGATATTGCCATAAATCCCCAAATATTAGATAACCCAGAAACATTATTTACCGAGTTTATTGAAAAAGTAAAAAAATTTATAAATATATCTAAAATAGATTTGGCTTTCGATAATTTTGATACAAATTCTTGTGAAAGATTTCAAAAATTAATATATGAAGATATATCTCAATATGTTAATGTTTTAGCAACTATATCAGACCCCCTAATTATAAATAATAAAAATAAACTAGAAGATTTAAGTAAAAATTCTGATATTATTAATGTTCAATATAGTTATGATGTAGATATAGTAAAAAGTATTTTAGATAATTATTCAATTACTCTTTTATTTAATAATAGTAAATATAATTTAGGTTTAAGAGTAAACTTCTTATTTAGTAATGAATTTATAAAAGAATTAATTATGAAAACAAATGGTAATTTAAAAGATATGTTTCAAGCCTTAAGACAATTTTATAATCATATTGAAGATATAGATAGATTAAATTACTATGATTATATTATAAATTATATAGATAATGTTATTAATTTAAATCCTATTATATCAGGACTACCGAAATTAAAAAGAACTCTTTATATATAATTAATAGTAAATATTTGGTAATTGAAAAAGATATGATAATTTGGTAAAATTATTGTTGTTAGAAGGAAATTAATTATGGATAGAACGAGTGTTTTTAATGTCGCAGCCTTAAGACAAGAAATGATTTTAATTACTTTACAAGAGATAATTACATCTTTAAAGAAAAAAGGTTATAATGCGGAAAATCAATTAGTAGGGTATCTTCTTACGGGAGATGATAGTTATATTTCTTCTTATGAAGGAGCAAGAGATAAAATAAGAACTTTAAAAAGAGAGGAAATATTACTTGCCCTTATAAAAAGTTATGAAGGAATTTAAAATGCGTTATTTAGGTCTTGATTTAGGAACGAAAACTTTAGGTATTAGTATGACTGATAAAACTAATACTTTAGTATCTCCCTTTAAAGTTATTCATTTTAAAAGTGAAGACTATGCAAGTACAATTAGCGAAGTAGTAGACATAATAAATAAGTATGGAATAACAAAAGTTGTATTAGGGTTACCTAAAAATATGGACGGTACTATTGGTTTTGCGGGAGAAAGAAGCCTTAATTATGAAAAGTTATTAAAAAGTGTGGGAATTGATGTAGTATTGTATGATGAAAGACTTACAAGTGTTATGGCAATAGATATAGTACATCAAAATAATGAGAATATTAAAAACACTAAAGAAAAAATAGATAAAATAGCGGCTTCCATTATTTTGGAAAGTTATTTAAGGAGTAGTAATGATTTTACAAAATAGTAAAGGAAAAGTAAGAAATTTTCAAATAATATTTGAAGTAGAAAAAAAGAAAAAGAAATATATAGTTTATCAAGATATTAATACTAAAAATATTTATGGAGGTATAGTAGAGGGAGAAAAATTGCGACCTTTAGTAGATAAAGAATATTTATATTTAGATAAATTAGTAAGTATGATAATGGAGTAAAAAGATGAAGAACAAAAAGATAATAATAATTATAATAAGTATATTAGTAGTTATTTTATTAATGGTTGGCTTATATTTTTATGGACTTACAAGTGTTAGTAAAAATAGTGATAAAGTTACATTTAATATCGAAAGTGGTTCATCTACTTTAGATATAATAGATAATTTAAAAGAGGCTAATTTAATTAAAAGTAAAGTATCTAGTTTAATATATGTTAAGTTAAATAATAAGATAATTAAATCAGGCTCTTATGAATTAGATAGAAGTATGAGTACTAAAGAGATATTTAATATATTAAGTGATGGAAAAATTATCGATAATACAATTACTTTGACATTTATTGAAGGAAAAAGATTATTAGATTATGTCGAATTAATTAGTGATAATTTTCCCTATACAAAAGAAGAAATACTAGATGTTATAAGTGATAGTAATTACTTAAATGAATTAGTTAGTAAATATTCATTTTTATCAAATAACGTATTAGATAGTGATATTTATTACCCATTAGAAGGTTATTTATTTCCTTCAACTTATGAATTTTATCAAGATGCTAGTATTAAAGATATAATTGAAAAAATGCTTGCTAAAACAGGAAATGTATTAGATAATAACATAGATGCCATTAATGCATCTGGGTATGATGTTCATGAAATTCTAACAATGGCAAGTATTATTGAAAATGAAACTATGTATGATAGTGATAGAAGTATAGTTAGTCAAGTAATTCATAAAAGACTTGGAATAAATATGAATTTAGGTATGGACGTAACAACATATTATGGAGTGCAAAAGTCATTAAAAGAAGAACTTACCCAAAGTGACTTAGCAAGTAAAAATGCATATAATACTAGAGATACATCATTTATTGGGTTACCAGTTGGACCAATTAGTAATCCAAGTGAAAATTCAATAAAAGCAGCACTTAATCCAAGTGATACTGATTACTTATATTTCTATGCCGAAGTTAGTAGTGGAAAACTTCATTTTGCAAATACTTATCAAGAATTTCAAGAGTTAATTCGAAAATATAGTTAGGTGGTTTTTATGAAAGAATTAATAGTGGAGATGGAAGATTATGCGTCCAAAAAGAACGTACCGATAATTGAAAAAAAATCGATTGCGTTCATAATGAAATATATTAAAGAGCATAATGTTAAAAATGTATTAGAAATAGGTTCAGCCATTGGGTATTCAGCAATACTTATGGCAAGTAGTAAAGAAGATGTATTTGTTACTACTATTGAGAGAGATGAAGAAAGATACATGGAGTGTCTTAAAAATGTTAAAAGATGTGGTTTAGATAAAAAGATTAATGTAGTATTCCAAGATGCATTAGATGTTAATTTATCTGAAGATTTAAAATATGATTTAATATTTATTGATGCTGCCAAAGGCCAATATACAAGATTTTTTGAAAAATATAAATATTTCTTAAAAGATAATGGGGCAATTATTACTGATAATTTAAAGTTCCATGGTTATGTTGGTAAAAGTGATAAAATAGAAAGTAAAAACTTAAAAGGTTTAGTAGAAAAGATAGAAAATTACATTGACTTTTTAAAAGATAACACTGAGTTTGAAACAAAATTCTATGATATTGGTGATGGACTATCAGTAAGTACATGGAAAGATGAAAAATAAAGATATAATAATTACAATTAATAATTTAAGTGATATAAGTAAGTTAAAAGAATTAGGTATTAATAGATTTGCATTTCCTTTAAAAGGTTTTTGTGTAGGTATACCTAATACTTTTTTGCTTGAAGAAATAAAAGAAAATGGTTATTTATATATAAATAGAATTTTAGATAATGAGGGAATTGATAATTTAAGAAATGTATTAGATAATTTACTTAATAATATTATAGGTATTATATTTGATGATTTAGGAATTATTAATTTAGTTAAAGATAAAAACATTGAAAAAATATTATATTTAAGTCATTTTAATACTAATAGTAAGTCAATTAAATATTATTTAGAATATGTTGATAATGTTATTATATCTACTGATATAACATTAGATGAAATAAAATATATTATAGATAATGTAAATAAACCATTATGTTTATTTACTTATGGTTATGTTGGAGTAATGTATTCAAGAAGATTATTAATAGATAATTATTGTAAGTTTTATAATAAGGAGTATGAAAACCCAATAAAAATTCATAATGATGGTAATGGTTTTATTGTTTATGAAAATGAATATGGAACTTACTTTTATCATGATAAATTATTTGTTGGTAATGTTTTATTAGAATTACCTTGTAAGTATTATTTCTTTAATTCAGTATTTTTAAATATAGAAGATATTAAGAATATATTAGAGGGTAATACTAAATATTTAGATATTTCTACAGGCTTTTTATATAAACCAACAATATATAAGTTAAAGGGTGATGAAAATGCATGAGTTACTTGCCCCAGCGGGAGATTTAGAAAGATTAAAAATAGCCCTTTTATATGGTGCTGATGCCGTATATGTAGGAGGAAGAGATTTTAGTCTTCGGGCTAATGCCAAAAATTTCAGTTTAGAAGAATTAGATATTGCTACTAAGTTTGCTCATGAATTAAAGAAAAAAGTTTATGTAACAGTTAATATTGTTTTTCATGATGATAATTTAAATAATTTAGATGAATATTTAAATAAGTTAAAAGAAATTGGTGTTGATGCTGTAATTGTTAGTGATATAGTGGGAGTAAAAAAGGCTTTATCGCATAATCTCGAAGTTATATTATCTACACAAGCAAGTACACTAAATTATGAAGCAATAAAATTTTGGCAAAATATGGGAGTAAATAGAGTAGTATTAGGTAGAGAAGCAACTAGAGAAGACATTAAAAAAATTAAAGATATTACTAATATTTCTTTAGAGTGTTTTATTCATGGTGCTATGTGTACATCAATAAGTGGTAAATGTGTTTTATCTAATTATTGTACTAATAGAGACTCTAATAGAGGTGGTTGTGCCCAAATCTGTCGATGGGTATTTAAGAAAGATAACAGTCCTGATTTTACTTTTATGAGTAAAGATTTAAATATGGTTGATTATTTAGAAGAAATGATTAATTTAGGAATAAATTCTTTTAAAGTAGAAGGTAGAATGCGTTCAATTTATTATATTGCAACTGTTATTATGTGTTATCGAAAATTAATTGATGGGATTATTAATAAAACTTTAACTGAAAAAGATAAAATCTATTATGCACACATTTTAGATAGAGTAGCAAATAGAGATACATGTCCCCAATTTTTTCATAAATTTCCGGGTGTTCAAGAAAGTTACTTTAGTGACCGAGTTGAAGTAAGTAATCAAGATTTTTTAGGAATAGTATTAGAGTATGATGCATATAATAAACTTGCTACTATAGAACAAAGAAATTATTTTAAAGTAGGAGATGTTGTAGAATTTATTGGGCCAAATATGGAAACATTTACTTATAAAGTTACAAAAATATATAATGAATTAAATGAAGAAATAAAGGTAGCAAGACACCCAAAAATGATAGTAAAATTACCTAATTTAGATGGGGTAGAAAAATATGCAATGATGAGAATAAAAGTATTTGACAAAGAAAGTGTTTTATAGTATCATTTTGTAAGTTGATTAAAAAGGAGAGATTTAATTTGAAAAAAGAAGATTTTTTCGAACTAACAGCGGAAGGTTACCTAGAGTTAGAAACCGAATTAAATGAATTAAAAAATGTTAAAAGACAAGAAGTTATTGTGGCTTTAAAAGAAGCAAGAGCAATGGGTGATTTATCAGAAAATGCTGATTATGATGCAGCAAGAAATGATCAAGCCCAAATTGAAGCCAGAATAAAAGAACTTGAATATAAATTAGAACATAGTAAAATTGTTGAAGTTAAAAAGGGCAGTGGAGCAAATATTGGTTCTGTTGTTACTATCAAAGATGAAGATGGGGAAGAAGATGAATACAAATTAGTATCTTCAGTAGAAGCAGACCCATTTAATAATAAGATATCTGTTGAGTCACCAATTGGAGTTGCAATTAAAGGACATAAAGTTGGCGATACAGTTTTAGTAGAAAGCCCAAATGGTGGTTACAATATTACTATTTTAAAAATAGCCTAGTAAGGCTTTTTTTAAGTTTTTAATACAAAAACTTTGCTTGTAAATAGAGAGTAAATATATTATAATAACTTAAGTGAAAGAAGGTTTATATGAAAAACGTACATGAAATTGAAATTAAACTAGAAGGCGAAAAATGGACTAAATGTTTAGATGGTGCATTTAAAAAAGCAATTAAAGATGTAAAAATTGATGGTTTTAGAAAAGGTAATGCTCCAAAAGATGTTTATCTAAAAAAATATGGTATTGAATCTTTATACCCAGAAGCAGTTAATGAAGCCATTAATGTTGCTTATAAAGAATTACTTGAAGAAAATAAGTTAGTTCCAGTAATTGAACCTAGTGTTGATGTAACTGGTATAAGTGATGGCTCTGTAATCTTTAAGTTTACTATTATTACAAAACCAGAAGTTAAATTAAAATCTTATAAAGGTTTAGGAGTTAAAAAAGAAAGTGCGAAAGTCACAAAAAAAGAAATAAATGAAGAAATTGAAAATTTAAGAAATCAACTTGCCGAAGTAGTCCAAAAAGAAAATGGTGTTGTTGCAAGTGGCGATACTGTAGTAATTGATTTTGATGGTATGGTTGATGGTAAAGCACTTGATGGTGGTAAAGGCGAAAATTACCCATTAGAAATTGGCTCACATACATTTATTCCCGGTTTTGAAGAAGGATTAATTGGTAAAAAGGAAGGGGAAGAAGTTACTCTAAATTTAACTTTCCCAGATAACTATGTTGAAGATTTAAAAGGAAAAGATGTTACATTTAAAGTAACAATTCATGAAATTAAAACTAGAGTTTTACCAGAAGTTAATGAAGATTTCTATGCTGATTTAGGTCTTGAAGTAAAAGATAAAGAATCTTTTGAAAAAGAAGTAGAAAAAACTATTAAAGAAAGAAAAGAAAAAGATTTAGAAGATAAATTTATTGAAGATTTATTAAGTAAAGCAAGTGAAAATCTTGAAGTTGAATTAAATAAAGAAATAATTGATGAAGAAGTACATCGCATGATTGATGGTTATGCTCAACAATTAAAAATGCAAGGCATTGATATTGAACAATATTATAAGATAACTGGAACAACTCATGAAGATTTACATAAACAAATGGAAGGCGAAGCCATTAAGAGAATTAAATATCGTTATGTAATTGAAGAAATTGCTGATAAAGAAAAAATTGACTTTACAGAAGAAGAAGTTCAAAAGAAAGCCGAAGAAATGGCTGAAAATTATGGCATTAAAGTTGAAGAATTAATCAGTGCTTATGGTAGTATTGAAGTAGTTAAATACGATATGAAAATGCATAGAGCCTTAGAAATTTTAAAAGAAAGTAATAAATAAAGAAGTCTAAAATGACTTTTTTATTTTTGGCAAAATTTTCAAAATAACTTAGGTTATTTTTGTTTACAAATAAATAAATTTTCTATATAATAAATTTTGTACTTCGGGAGGTGCAATATGGATTACACACTACTAACAATGCTTTTAAAAGATTTAGTAATACTCCCCTTACAAGAAATAAAATTAGAATTAAAAGATGAAATTAGTAAGAATATTATTAAGATTAGTAGTAAAAAATATAATGACCGTGTCCTTATTGTGTCACCTCTTAACTATGAAGAAGAAGAGCACTCAATTGCAGATTTACCTAAAGTTGGTGTTGTTGCTTATATTAAAAATAAAATAGAACTTAATAATGGTAATATTAGAGTAACTTTAAAGGGTGAAAAAAGAGTAAGAGTGCTTTCTTATGAATCTTTTAGTAGTGAAATAATTGATGCTGTAGTAACTGATATTGAATTACCAAAACTAGATGCTACTAAAGAATTAGTAATAAGAAAAAAATTAAAAGAAACAATAAAAAAATATATCGATTCATCTCCTAGTATTTCTAATAGTATATTAAAAACTATTTCTGAAAAAGAAGATTTAAATTTTATAACTGATGTTATTACAACATTTATTCCAATTACAACTTTAAAAAAACTTAATTATATGCAAGAAATTAATAGTGAAAAAAGAGCCTATTCTTTAATTAATGATTTAAATTTAGAAATGAATTATATTAATTTAGAAAACAAAATTGATAATAATATTGATAATAAATTAAGAAAAGAACAAGAAGAATTTTATTTAAAAGAGAAATTAAAAGAAATAGAAGGTATGCTTGGTCTAAATGATACAAGTAAAAAAGATATTAAGAAGTTATATGAAGATGCTAAAAAGTTAAAATTAGAAGAAAAAACTTATAAAAAGATAGAAAATGAAATTAAGAAATTAGAAGGTATTAGTAGTAGTTCTCCTGAAGAAGTTATTATTAGAAATTATTTAGACTGGATTTTTAATTTACCATGGCATAATGCTAGTAAAGAAAATTTAAATAGTAAAAGTGTTATAAATAGTTTAAATAAAAGTCATTATGGCTTATTTAAAGTTAAAGAAAGAATAGAAGATTATGTTAATTTAAAAAATATTAATAATGAGATAAGTAATCCCATTATATGTTTAGTAGGACCTCCAGGAATAGGTAAAACAACAATTAGTAAAAGTATTGCGAGTGCTTTATCTAGGGAATTTTATAAAATAAGTGTGGGGGGATTAAATGATTCTACTGAACTTATTGGGAATAGAAGAACATATCTTGGGGCATTACCGGGAAAAATAATGCAAGGATTAAAAAGATGTGGAACAAATAATCCCGTTATTTTAATTGATGAAGTAGATAAAATGGTTAAAGATTATAAGGGAGATCCTGCCAGTGTTTTATTAGATATTTTAGATAGTAATCAAAATAAATATTTTATTGATAATTATATTGAAGAACCATTTGATTTAAGTAATGTTTTATTTATATTGACTGCTAATAATAAAGAAGATATACCTTATACATTATATGATAGATTAGAGGTAATTGAATTATCTAGTTACACCTCTTTTGAAAAGAAAGATATTGCTAAGAAATATTTAATTTCTAATATTATGGAAGAATTTAAATTATCTAAAAAAATTACTATTAAAGATGAAACTATAACTTATATAATAGATAATTATACTAAAGAAGCAGGAGTTAGAGATTTAACTAGAATACTAAAGAAATTAATTACAAAAACTATTACTGATAAGAAAACATACTCAATTAGTATTGAAGATGTTATTAAATATTTAGGTAAAGGAGACTACTTAGAAAAACGTGAAGAAGTTAAAATAAGTGGTGTAGTTAATGCTCTTGCATATACTCCTTATGGTGGAGTAGTAATGCCACTAGAGTGTTCTATTTATTCTGGGGAAGAAGACATAATTACAACAGGACTTCCTGGTAACATATTAAAAGAAAGTGTCAATGTTTCGGTATCATATATTAAAGAAAAAGAATATGTTAGTAATACAATGTTTTATAATCATGTAATTCATATTCATTTCCTAGAATCAGCCATTAAAAAAGAAGGACCTTCTTGTGGAGTAGCCATAACTAGTGCAATATTATCAAAATTATTAGATGTCGTAGTAAGTTCGGAAATAGCCTTTACTGGAGAAATTTCTCTAAAGGGGAGAATCCTTCCAGTTGGAGGAATAAAAGAAAAAGTAATATCAGCCTTTAATAATGGTATTAAAAAAATATATATACCAAATGATAATCAAAAAGATTTATTTAATATTCCTGATGAAATAATTAATAATATTGAAATTAAATTAGTTAGTGATTACGAAAATATATATGATGATTTATTTAGAAAAAAATAATATCGAAGTTATATTATTTTTTTAATTTCATATTATTTTTTAGGAGATGAATTTATGAATATTAAGATACCTTTTGAAAGTGAAATTCCTTTTAAAACTAATATTAGTGAAATAACAAAAATGTCACTAGAACATGATTATAATGTTAGTGAGTATAATTTACTAGGTAATTTTTATATAAGTGGTGAATATAAAACTCATGAAGTAAGTATTAATAAAGAAGAATTTAATTTTACTTTACCCTTTAGTGTTGATTTAAGAGAAGATATAGATACTAATAGTTTAGAATTTAATATTGAAGATTTTACTTATGATGTTATTAATAATAATACATTAAAAGTAAATATTGAGTATTCTATAAAAGGTAATTTAGAAGAAAGAGAATTATTTCAAAAAATAAATGAAGAAGAATTAAATAGTGAATTAGAATTTATTGATAATTTTTTAGAAAATGAAGAAGAACAAGAAGTAGTAGAAGAAAAAGAAGTTGAAGAAAAGAAAGAAGACAAAAAAGAAGAGAGTATTTATATTAATGATATAGTAGATAAAAATGATAGAATTAATCAAGAAGAAGAAAAAACAATAATGGAAACAATAAAAAATAGTGATGATACATTTGTTACTTATCATATTCATATAGTTAAAGAAAATGAAACTATAGAAAGTATTTGTAATATCTATAATGTTTCAACTAGTTTAGTAAATGAATATAATAATACTGATAATATAAGTATGGGAGATAAAATATTAATTCCAAAAGTTGATGAATAATTTAGATAATATAAAAAAATTATATAAGCCATATCGTTATACATTAAAAGGGAAGTGCTTAATATTAGAGAGCACAAGTGGTAATTTTGTTGTCAAAAAATGTCCTAAAAATAAAGATTTACCTAGTATTTTTAATTATTTAAAATCTAGGTCTTTTAATCATTTTCCAGAATTTTATGAAAATACAAGAGATGATAATTTAGTTTATCAATACATTGAAGATTTAGATACTATTAATCCGCAAAAGAGTGAAGACTTAATAAATTTAGTGGCTCTACTTCATGCAAAAACTTCTTTTAATAAAGAAGTATCGGAAGAAACATATAAAGAAATATATGAAAATATTAAGAATAATATTTTATATTTAAGAGAGTATTATCAAAAATATTATGAAATATTTATTCATGATATATACCCATCTCCATCTAAGTATTTATTCTTAAGAAATTATTCTAAAATAAATGCTGCCTTAAATTATTCCGAAACTGAATTAGATAATTGGTATTCTTTAGTAAAAGAAAAGAAAAGTGAAAGAATATCACTTATTCATAATAATTTAAGCCTAGACCACTATATAAGAAGTGATAAAGATTATTTAATTAGTTGGGATAATGCTAAATTTGATACACCTATATTAGATTTAGTTAAGTTATATCAAAATAATTTTTGGGAATTAGAATTTAATACTATTTTTAATAAATATTTATCTGTATCTAATTTATCAGAACAAGAAGAAAAATTATTTTTTATTATTATTTCTTTAGTACCAGAAATAAAGTTTACTGATAATGAATTTAAGTGTATTCAAAGTATGCGTAAACAATTAGATTATGTTTATAAAACAGAAACCTTTTTAGAGAACTTTAACTCTAACACCAAATAATTTTACTAATACATAATATTAATAATAATATTTCAATAAATAAGATAAATATATTATATCTAAATGGTAATATAAAAGTTATTATTAGTTGATAAAAAATCAATATAGATAAACCAATAGCACAAAGAATATAGAAAGTAGGGTTAGGCTTGTAAGGCATAAATATCACCTATTATAAGTTATGTATAAATATATATTTTGTGTATTTTATTTTCATTAATTACAATAAAAAAATACCTAAATATTTAATAATTTAGATATTTTAATTTCGGGAAGAAGTATGTATGAAACATACTTTTGCCTATTTTAACGTCTTCGTTGCCGATTTTATTTCACTTATAGTCTGTTAATTTATAATAAATGGGTCACTTGAAGTACCAGTTCCACTCACATATTCTACCTCGGACATTAGATAGAAGACTGGGCGAACCGAATACGGGCTCCTCAGAAGCCAATTGTAGACATTTCCGTGCAAATCCACATTCCACACATGGTAAAGGCTGTATTCAGCACCGTAACGCGACATAGTCCACTCCGTTGTAGATGGGGCTCCACTATCGTTATTCGATAAGTGTATCCAACTTGCACTTGAACCATAATTGTTTCCTCCACTCATACCATAGTAATAATCATGCATGTACCATAATCCTATTTTTGCTGATACTGTATTTGTCCATGCGTTCTCTATTGAATATAGATTTGCTGCGGTTGTGTTTGTTGTATTATCTCCATATTTCCAACTTGTTGTTGCTATTTTACTACTCCATCCTGATGGTACGTATGTTGTGTTACTCAAGAAACTACTTCCATTTAGATTACTATATATAAATGAATTTGGCCACGGTATATCATAACTAGGTTCAGTAAACCATTGCATTGTACTATTTAAGGCCTCTTTCTTGATTAACTTAAGTTGTCTGGAAGAATTTATTCCTATTATTCTATACATATATGCATCGGTATTTCCTGTACATGTTGATTTATCACTTGTTCCAAAACATATGTAATTATCTGCAGTTGTTCCTTGATATCTATATAATCCACCTT
>CALVZO010000021.1 GCA_944372545.1 uncultured Bacilli bacterium
AATGTTCCATTTATTTCAAGTAGGTTTCTTGGGACAGAGAGGAGTGGTAATTATGGATTATTTATACGCTAGATGTTCTACTAATGAAGAAAGACAGAATTTGTTACGCCAAATCAAGTTTGGTGAATCTCATGGAGTTAGACCTGAGAATATGTTTAAGGAATATATATCTGGTTCTAAGGATAGTCGTCCAGAGCTTAATAAACTTCTAAATATAATAAAGGAAGGAGATACAATTTATTGTTCTTCTATTGATCGACGATCGTTATTCTAAATTAAGAGAACTACAAGGAAATTCAATTTCTGAATTAAAAACAAGTGACGAAACACTTCGTCCACACACAAGATGATTTTTTTAGGTAGCATTTAGGTAGCATTTAGGTAGCAAAATTTTCAATTTTTATTTTAAAACTTTAAATGTTATTAAAATTAATTATTTAAATTTATTGAAAAATAAGTAAAAAATGGGTAAAAAAGTGCAAAAAGATACATAATCTTAATGCGGAACAACTTAATGTTCCGTCATTTATTTTACCCTAAAATAAAGGGTTTACAGGGATTTTAGTTTGAATTTTAGTGATTTCAACCACCCATATAACCACCCAAGATGGTAGTTTTTATGGTAGTTTAATCAAATAAAAATAAAATACAATCAGTAAATATACTAATTGTAAACTATGAAAAAATACAATTATTATTTTATTTTCAATAATTTTTATATAGTTCTAGTTCTAAATCACTCTTTATAATTGTTTTTATTGAAATTAATTTAAACAAATTAATTTTAGTTAATTTTATATAATTAATATCATCTACATTTATTCCATAAAATTGTATTTCTGCTAACTTGCCTCTATTATTTATACCATTTCCTAACATATTAGAATATTTGTTGTATTTCAAATGTTCACCAAACACATTATATTCATATACTTGGCCACTTTTAGTAAAAACCAAATATTTACTATTTTCTGTAAGCATCATTCCATATATATCATTATTTGTTTTAATTGTCGCGGTAAATGAAACAATATTACTTGCTATTTGTCTTAAATTTTTTTCTTCTATTAAAAAAAGTTCATTTAATTGAGTAATATATTCGTTATTTATTTCATCTATATGTAAAAAATTTTGTTTAAATTGAAATAAATTATTATTATAATTTATTTTAATACCTTCAATAATTGTTATAGTACTAATTATTAAAATAATAATAGTAACTATATTAATTAAGATAAAATTTCTTTTAATTTTTTTCTTCTTCTTAATTTCTAATTCAAAGTTATTTTTGGCATTTTCTAAATCTTTAATAATTGGTTCAAGCCATGTATAAAATTCTTTTTCAGTATTTTCATAAAAAACTTTTTCTTTCATTGATGAAAAATTTGTTAATTTTTCAAAGATTTGATTAATGTCATCCATTGATAAAATATGTTCATTATTTATTAATTTTGATTGTAATATATCATCCATATTATTTATGTTATATATCATTTTTGTTTCATCTTTATCTTTTATTTTCAACTTACAATCATCATTGGAAAAAACCACTACAGAATATATTGGTACATTTTCTACTAAGTTTTTTAAATTGCTAATGTGATATTCATTTTGTATAATAGGATTTCCAAAAGTTTTATTTTTAGTAGTCCGAAAATATTGTGTCCACTTTTCGTCATCGACTTTTCCATATATAGTTCCTTTGTAATGTTTTATTTCAAAAACATATAATCCTGTTTCATGAATTAATAGCAAATCAATTTCTGTAGTTTTGTTTAAATTACCAGCAACGGGTATTTGTAAATTCATTAATATTTTACATGTTCCAGCTAATTGTTTATATAATTTACAAAACACTAAATATTCGCCATAGTAGCCTTTACCTCTTTCGTCCCATAAGTCTTTTTGACTTTCAATATCAACACTAGTTAAATTTTTGTGTTCTTCTTTTAAATCCATAATTACACCTAAATAAATTATACTATAAGTCTTTTTATTTATATAGTATAATATTTTTAGGTGATTTCAATGCTTATAAGTAATGACTGGAAAGATTATAAAATATTAAAAGCCAGTAATGGTACTAAATTAGAAAACTGGAAAAATATAAACTTATTAAGACCAGATCCAGTTGTAACTTGGGACTTAGGGGATTTTTCTGACTTTAAAATTCATGCTACTTATCTAAGAAGTAATACTGGGGGAGGTCATTGGGAAAATAATTTAAATACTCCTCCTAGTTGGGTTATAAATTATAAAAATTTAAAATTCTTAGTAAAAGAAATGGGTTTTAAACACACTGGTATATTCCCAGAACAAGCCATTAATTGGGATTTTGCTATGGACAAAATTAAGAATAAAAAGAATATTAAAGTATTAAATTTATTTGCATATACTGGTTGTCATACTGTTGCATGTCTTTCAGTGGGAGCATCAGTCACTCACGTTGATTCTTCAAAAGGAATGATTGAGTGGGCCAAAGAAAATGTTAAATTAAATCATTTAGAAGATAAACAAGTCCGCTATTTAGTTGATGATGTTACTAAATTTGTTAAAAGAGAAATAAGAAGAGGTAATAAATATGATGCTATTATAATGGACCCACCAAGTTATGGAAGAGGAGTTAATGGCGAAGTATGGCAAGTAGAAAAAGACTTAGATAATTTATTAAAATTATGTAAAGAAATACTAACTGATAATTTTCTATTTCTAATTATTAATACTTATTCTGCTAATTTACCAAGTATAAGTTTAGAAAATATGTTAAAAATTAATTTTCCT
Source organism: uncultured Bacilli bacterium (assembly GCA_944372545.1). Lineage (GTDB taxonomy): Bacteria > Bacillota_I > Bacilli_A > RF39 > UBA660 > SIG200. The sequence continues at coordinate 2,782 of CALVZO010000021.1, forward strand.
ACGAAAAAAATTCTAGTAGATGACCTAACTTTACCAATAGATAATTCTAATTTATATTTATCTTGTGGAATAACTGGACGTGTTACAAGTGAATAATATAAATATATTATATGAAGATAATCACTTACTTGTTGTAATTAAAGAGCCAAATATTTTGTGTCAAAGTGATAAAACTAAAGATTTAGATTTATTAACTATGTTAAAAAACTACTTAAAAATTAAATATAATAAAAAAGGTAATGTTTATTTAGGACTTGTACATAGATTAGATAGACCAGTCGGTGGAATAATGGCTTTTGCTAAAACTAGTAAAGCCGCTAATAGACTATCAAAAATGATTCAAAATCATGAAGTAACTAAGGAATATTTATGTGTTTGTTATGGAGCGCTAAATAACTTTGGTACAATGGAAGATTATTTAGAAAAGATAGGTACTAAAAGTATTGTAAGTGATAAATTACATGGTAAATATTCTAAATTAGAATATACTCTTCTAAGTAAAAAAGATAATTTAAATTTAGTTAAAGTAAACTTAATAACCGGTCGGCACCATCAAATAAGAGTTCAATTTAGTAAAAGAGGTAACCCTTTATATGGTGATCAATTATATGGCAAACAAGATAAACTCCCTATTGCGTTATTTGCCTATCACCTAGCATTTATGCACCCGGTAAAACACGAATTAATGAACTTTTATTATTACCCAAAAGGGGGAATTTGGGAAAATTTCAATATAGAAAGAGAGAATTATGAAGGAATATATAATAAATAATTTAATTAAGAAATTAAATGTTACAAAAAAACAAATTGAAAATACAATTAATTTATTAGAGAATGGTAATACCATTCCTTTTATTGCTAGATATAGAAAAGAAGTTACTAATAATTTAAATGAAGAACAAATAAGAAGTATTGAATTAGAATATAATTATTTAGTTAATTTAGAAAAAAGGAAAGAAGAAATAAAAAGATTAATTAAGGAAAAAGGGTTACTAACTAATGAGTTAATAACAAAAATAGATAATGCTAATAAATTAATTGAGTTAGAAGATATTTATCGTCCCTTTAAAGAGAAGAAACTTACTAAAGCAACATACGCTATTAATAATGGACTAGAACCACTTGCCAAAATGATTATGAGTGGTAATATAACTGATGTAAATAATACGGCCAAAAAATTTATTAATGAAAATATTAAAGATATTGCAAGTGTTATTTTAAATACTTCTTATATAATAGCGGAATGGATTAGTGATAATGCTTACTATAGAAAAGAAATAAGATATTTAACTTATAATAATGGCTTACTTACTAGTAAGTTAAAGAAAGATGCTATAGATGAATTAAAAACATATGAAATATATTATGACTATAAAGAAAGTATTAAAAATATTAAATTATATCGAGTACTTGCCATTAATAGAGGAGAAAAAGAAAATATTTTAAATGTTAATATTTCCATTAATGAAGATATTATCTTAAATTTTTTAGAAAATAAAATTATTAAAGATAAACATAATGAAGAAGTTAAATTAATTATTAAGTCATCTATTAAAGATGCTTATAAAAGATTAATAAAACCATCTATTGAAAGAGAAATTAGAAGTGAATTAAAAGAAAAAGCCGAAGTTATCGCTATTAATAACTTTAATAATAATTTAGAAAAGTTATTAATGCAACCTCCAATAAAGGAAAAAACAGTTTTAGGGTTAGATCCTGCTTATAGAACTGGTTGTAAATTAGCAGTTTTAGATAAAAGTGGTAAAGTATTAAATATATCTAAAATATATCCTCATGAACCAATTAATGATTATGAAAAAAGTAAGGAAATAGTAATAAATTTAATAGATAAATATAATATAGATATTATAGCCATTGGTAATGGCACTGCTAGTAGAGAATCAGAAGCATTTATTGCAAATGTTATTAAAGATAGTAATAAAGATGTTCAATATATTATAGTAAATGAAGCTGGGGCTTCAGTATATTCTGCAAGTAAACTTGCAATTAGTGAATTTCCACATTTACATGTAGAAGAGAGAAGCGCTATATCTATTGGGAGAAGATTAATAGATCCATTATCAGAACTAGTTAAAATAGATCCAGAAAGTATTGGAGTTGGGTTATATCAACATGATGTATCTAATAAAGAATTAGTAAACTCCCTAAATTTTACTGTAGAAAAAGTAGTTAATTCTGTTGGAGTTAATTTAAATACAGCATCAAGTTCTATACTTAAATATATATCTGGACTTACTAAAAGTACTATTGATAAAATAATTAATTATCGTAATACTTATGGAGTATTTAAAAATAGAAATGAATTATTAACTAAAAAAATATTAAGTGAAAAAGCATATATTCAAGCCATTGGTTTCTTAAGAATATTAAATGGCGATAATATATTAGATACTACATCAATTCACCCAGAAAGTTATAATAATACAATAAAATTATTAAATTATTTAAATATAGATATATCTCTAATAGGAAGTCCCTCTATTAAAGATAAATTAAGTAATATTAATTTATTAGAATTATCTAATAAATTAGATATAGATATATATACTTTAGAAGATATTATAAATTCATTAATAAAACCTAATAGAGATCCAAGAGATGAATTAGAAAAACCAATACTTAAAAAAGATATACTACATATAGAAGATTTAAAAGTAGGTATGAAATTACAAGGTACGGTACGTAATGTTGTAGACTTTGGAGCATTTATAGATATAGGCATTAAAAATGATGCTTTATTACATATATCTAATATGTCTAATAATTTTATAAAACACCCAAGTGAATTATTAAATGTAGGAGATATCATAGAAGTTTATATTAATGATATAAATATAGATAAACAAAAAGTATCTTTAAGTTCAAAATGCCGATAATCTATTGACTATTAATTTAATTTTTTTTATAATTTACTTAGAATAAAGAGTAGTTTGTTCTTTAAAGTATATTTAATTTATAATTAAACATACTAATGGAAGAGGAAGAAGAAGTTATATGAAGAAAAGGGCACTTGTAGTCTCTATAAGCATTTTAATGCTTATAGAATTTAGTAGTATATTTTTAATGTGGAAGAGTTTATCGGGAAGAGAAACATATTTAGATAATGTTAATTTAAAAGATATAAAAAATAATAGTATGCTTGCTATAATGTTAGAACAAAGTGATGGCTCTTATATAGAATCAGATAGTAGTGTATGGCCAACAGATATGACCTATAATGAAACTCTATCTGGCTGTATAGATGCATCAGGTAATAAAATAAATGGTGCCTTAACATATGATAG
>CALVZO010000022.1 GCA_944372545.1 uncultured Bacilli bacterium
TTATAAATAAAAAATGAGTACCAAATTGTAGATTAATATTACAAATATAAAAAATTACTCCCATGAAATTCTAAAGCTATTTATTTTTAATAGTTGTTAGAATTTCGCGGGAGTAATTTTTGGAGCAGTTAAGCTACAGCTTACGAACTACAACGCTCTCTTTCTAAAAAACATTATATATGAATTTTTATTAAATTTCAATGAGAGTATACAATTTTTTAAAATTAAATGGTATAATTTATACAAGAATATAAATAACTTATTTTTATGTTAGTGTTAGTTATATTATAATTAAAATTATTTTATAGGAATAGAGGTAAGTAGTTATGTTAAAAAGTGCAATATATTGTAATGTTTTTATATTATTAATAATGTCAATATTTTTTATGACAAGAATTTTTAAGAAGAATAGTGATTTAAAGAAAATAAGAAAACTTATAATTATATATATAATATTTAATTTCATTAGTTTTTATTTATGTACTAGTGAAATAGTAGATACAGGTTGGGATTTAATATTTTTATTGCCAATTTCTATAATATCATTCATTATTCATATAGTAAGTATTTGCTGTATAAATAAAAAAATAAAAAAATTAGATAATACTGACTGTAATAGTTTAAGTGTCAAAAAATATATCATTGCTAGTATAATACCAGTTATTGTTTTTATAATTCCTTATATCTATGAATTATATGTAATAAACAATTGTAATTATTTATTGAAATACAATTATCAAAATGGCATTATACAATCTGATGATACCTATATTGCTATTATAAATAACAAACCCGTATCAATAACTTTACAAAAAAATTTATTTAATAGAAAAGGATTATCTACTAATGAATTAAATTATAATATTATATATACTAATGGTATTGAAATATCAACAAGGGATTCAAAATATAATAAAATAATTATAGAAAATGAAGATATTAAAAAAATGGCTTTAGATGCAAAAGAAAGATGTCCTTCTGCTAGAGGTGCCTATATAGATTATTTTTCAGAAGGAAAAATTGCTATTATCGTACTTATGTCAGAAGAAACTCATGGAACACAATTAGGAGAATATTTTTATTATGATAACACATATATTAAAAGTATAAATACTAATGGAAGTTTAGAATCTATAACATATTATAAATAATTTTAAAAATACAAATAACATATTTTTATATAGGGTTTGGGAGATATCCCACATAAGAATTTGTACGGGAGTACAAATTCAGTGCTGGCTAAACATTACTTTTACTCCCATATTGGTTAAAATATAAAAAGAGGATTAAATTATTTTTATAATTTTTCCTCTTTTTTAGATTATTTATATGAAAATATATTCTTTTAATATAATTTCTTCTGCTGTATTTTTATAACTATTCATAAGTTTTGCCCATTCAATATGATTACTTTTTTTATTTTTTTCCGATAGTCTTTCATCAGATTTTTTATAACTTTCCATTAAAGTATTTAATAAATCTTCTGAATTTTTACTTACTGAAATAAGATGATTAGTAAGTTCTTCTTTCATTAAAAGTGAAGTATAAAGCGCTTTTTTATAATCTTTTAAATAAGATAATCTCATTCTCCCATATTTGTTTATATTTCCTTTTTTAGTATTTTTTAAAGTTAAATATGGTAATAAGTAATCTCCATGTTTTACATAAGTTATTTCCATAATAAAATCATTCCTTTCTTATTTTTATTAAATATTTATAATTGTTTTTGGTATTAATAGTAGGTTATCTACTATGTTGTTATCTTCTATATATGGACAATTTATAATGCCATCCTGATAAAAATGTTGTTTTATTAGTTCCATATATAAAGTCAAATCTGCTTCTGAATATTTATTATCTTCATATTTTTTTGTAGAAAATATAAAGTAATCTTGTTCTATTTTTTCTAATTCTTGTTTATCAATTTGTTCTTTATATTTAATTCCAATTTCATTATTATTTAGAATTTCATTAAGATAATTTAAATATTCTTTATTACTTTTTGATATAAATTCATCAGTAAATTTAATATTTTTAATCTCAATATTGTAATTTTTATCTCTTGTTATTTCTAAACTTGCTATTAATCTTTGTATTAATTCTTTCTTAGTTTTTCTATTTAAGCTGTCCCATAAAAATGAGAAACCAAGTTTATTTTGAAATAAAATGTTGTTATCATCTTGATAATCACAATCTAATTTTTTAAGTAGTTCTACTGTATAATCTTTAAAGTCATCATCTGGATCTAGTTTGTTTTTCTTTTGATTTAGTTTATCTATTTCTTTTTTTATAACTTCATTTTTATGATTAATTACTTCTACATTTAAAGTAGAACTTAAATACAAATCTACTAACTTTTTCTCTTGTTGTTTTAGTTTTTCAATTGCATTATCTATATCTTTAATTTCTTTTGTTTTAGTAGAATTACATACAATAATTTCATTATCTGTATCATACATATATCTAGTTAATTCATTTAAAATACGTCCTAATTTTTGTTCTATTTTATCCGAACTATAATGAAGTCCCTTTGATTTACAATTAATATTTTTACAAGTTAAATGGTAATAAACTTTTTCTTTTTCAGTTCCACTATTTTTAAAAGAATTAGTAGAAGAAAGTATTCCTCCACAATCAGGACATTTAACTATTGAAGTAAATAAATGAATATGTTCTCCATAGTTTGAGTGTTTATTTTTCTCTAAATTTGCTCTTGTAAAATTCCAAGTTTGTTCATTAATTATAGGTTCGCAATAGTTATTAACTCTTAAAATATCTTGTGGTTTTCTTTTGTATTTACCATATTCAAATATTCCAACATAAATAGAATTAGTTAGTATTTTATAGACTCGGTCACTTCGCCATTTACCATGTTTTAAATACGAATCATTATCTTTCATAATACTTGCTATGTTTCTTGTAGAATGTCCTTTTTTACATAGTTCAAATATTTCTTTAACTACTTGTGCTTCAATAGGTTCTATTTCTAAATGACCTGTTTCTTGATTTCTAATATAGCCATAAGGCGCTTTACTAGGATGTATTTTAGATAATGCCATTTCTTCCATAGCACGTTTAGTTCTTGCTCCAATTTCTTTTCTTTCTCTTTGTCCAAATACTAAATTCATTCCAAATATCATTTCACCATTAGCAGTTGATACATCATAAGGTTCAAGTATTAACTCAATTTTTACATCGTGCTCTTCACAATAATTTAGTAGCCAAAATCCATCATAATTATTTCTAGTTAATCTATCTACTTTGATAGCAATTAACTTATCTATCTTTTTAGACTTAATATCTTTTAATAATCTTTGCATTTCAGGTCGCATTAAATCTTTTCCAGAATGTCCTGCATCATTATAGACATCAACTATTAAATAATCATTTTTCTCACAATATTCTTTAATCATGCGAAGTTGTGAATCAATAGAATAACCATTATCTCTTTGGTCATCTGTACTTACTCTTACATATACTGCACATCTGTTACTCATAAAATCATCTCCTCACTTGTTTCCTAACTAAAACGGAAAATAACAACCCATTTTTTAAAATTTATTTCATTTGTTTCCTCTTTAAGTATTAAAATTGCAGACACTAATTTGATAATTTTATGAGAATTTGTTTAATTTCTTTGAGATTGTATTTTTCATTATGTTCTTTAATGTAAAATGGTTTATTACTAATCTCATTTACTTTGTATTCTAGTATTGTAAGAGTAGTGGGATATGTAATTATGTACTCAGTTGGTTCAACAAATTGTAAATTTGTTTTCAGTAAGTGTTTAACTTTACCATTTTTAGTTATGTAAGTGTAGCTTTTGATGATTTCTAGAATTTCGGTATTTGGTTTTAATTCTTGTATTATTTTAAATTCAAGCATAAAAAATGTTCTCCTTTCTAGAAGAGAACATTGTATTTATACATCTTCCAAGCAACTACGTGAGTTCGATTGAAAGACAAAATAAAAACTTACGAACTTTCTAACGTCCGTAAGTTGTATTCAAATGGAGCGGGTAGAGGGAATCGAACCCTCGCGACAAGGTCGGAAGCATTGCATTCTACCACTAAATTATACCCGCAAATGGTGGAGATGAGGAGAGTCGAACTCCTTT
>CALVZO010000023.1 GCA_944372545.1 uncultured Bacilli bacterium
TTTTCCACTTCTTTCAAAAATCTTTTTTTGTTGAGCTTTAGAATTTAGAGAAAATCTCTTTTTATATAACCATTCTTCTTCAATTTTATTTTTATTTAAAGAGAATCCATAACGATATTCATAATTACCTAAACAAATTGAAACTTCAAATTCACTATTTTCTTGACGAGCACTTTCTTTAAAAAGGTATGGATTTACAGGTAATGGTGTATTTACATCAAATTTATTAGAATTCTTAATAATATAAAACATATATTCTAATGCTTCTAGTACACTACTTTTACCAGCAGCATTAGCGCCATGAATAGCAATTACTGGTAAAATATGATTACCATTAATCTCTGTAGTAGTTTCTAGATGTCTTTTTTCTTGCGTTGCCATTAAATCTAATATTGTTTCTTCATAAAAACATTTATAGTTTTTAAACTTAAATTGTAATAGCATAAATAAGCCACCTTTCGTGATAATATATTATCATATATTGCCATAAATGTAAACATTTGGGAGACTTTTTCTCTTAAATACTTGCATTTACTATATTTTATGCAAAAAATTTAATATTATTATACAAATAAAATAAAGATTCACATTCCTTGTGAATTTTTACTTAAACATAACTTTAATAAGTAATATTATCAATACTATCATCCTTATAAAATACAACATTACTTATCTTAAAAGCGTTTTTTATAGTCAATCTTGTATTTAATTTTATTCCAATTTTTTTATTTAACTTTAGTTTTCTCAACATAAAATTAAATACTATACTAAAATAAGCATATAATTATTATATTCCCCAATTGTTTTAATATAAATTAGAGAAGTATGCATTCTAGTATTATTATACCAGCTTTCAATAAATTTAAATATTGCTAATTTAGCATCTTCAAATGTTTGTAGCTATTCATATTTACTTCTTCTTTCTTTAATATGGCATTAAAGCTTTCCATACTTGCACTGTCATAAATCCAACCTATGACTTTTAAATGAAAAAATGCGTTACAACTGCTAAATAAGTTCCTCCTGGTTCTAATCTAAAGTGTAAATGTAAGTAATATCTAGTTTTATTTTCAAATAATAGAAATATGCAATTTAAAAATAAATACCAAGTAAGATAAGCAGAAAAAAATATAAATAATGAATTAGGAAAAGCTCAAAGAGATTTTGATAAGCTTTTTCAGGTTGATAAGAAGTATTAGTAAAATAAAAAATATGATATAATTAAACAAACACATAAATAGTAATTTGGTACTATAAAAGTGTAATAAGTAGATCTAATAGTTAGATTGAAAATTGCACTTCTTTTTATTATGATTGTAGTAGGATTGGTTAACGTATAGTAATTGGAGTTAAAGTACTCGTCCTACAAAGTGTTAACTAACCTCTACATTCAATATTCGATTAAGCAAGTTGAGGATGAAAGAATACTCGTGTAAAGAACCAAACTGAGAGATTGTAGAAGTGTTAGAACCAATCATAATTTAAAGAATAGGAAGGATTATAAGATGAAGTATGGAGTTGGGATTGATGTATCAAAAGGAAAAAGTACAGTAGCAATATTAAGTATTGAGGGAGAAGTAATAGAAATGCCTTTTGATATTAATCATGATGTTGAAGATTTAGAAAAGTTAGATAAAAAATTACAAAAGTTTTCTAAAGAAGATTTAAAAATAGTTCTTGAACAAACAGGTACCTATCACTTACCAATATTAACTTATTTGTTAGATAAGAAATATTGTGTAATCGCAGAAAATGCTTTAAAAATTAAAAAGTATTTAGACAGAAGTTTAAGAAAAGCAAAAACAGATAAAAAAGATTCATTAAAGTTAGCAGAATATGCTTGTGATAATTGGTATAAATTAAAAGTAAATTTTATTGAAGAGGAAAAGTATAAAGAATTAAGATTTTTATCAAGACAATATTTTTCATTAAACTCTATGAAAGTACAACAAAAAGTGGATTTCTCTGATTTAACAGATATGTTATTTCCAGGATACTATCAGTTATTAGAAGAATGTAATTTCGTAGTAGGATTAAAGATATTTGAAAAGTTTAGTGATCCAGAAATTATTAGAAAAAAGAAGTTAGAAACATTTTTAAATGATGTTGAAAAGATTGCACAAAAAATAGGACAACAAAGAGCTGGCAGAAATTTAGCTATAAAAGTTTACGAACTAGCTAAAAAATCAGTTCCTTCTTGTCCATCAAATTCAAGCACACAACTTATATTAAATAAGCGTGTGGTTGCTTTAATCAATTTGATTGAAACAACTAATGAAATTATAGCAAAGATGAATGAAATTGCCAAGAGCATGGATGAATATAAAGAAGTAAGAAATATGAAAGGTGTTGGAGATAGATTAGCACCATTGTTGATTGCAGAAATTGGAGATATAAGAAGATTTAAGAATGCAGGAAGTTTAATTGCTTATGCTGGAATCGATTCTCCCCCATATCAATCTGGAAAGTATGAAGCAACAAATAGACATATTTCTAAACGAGGTAATAAGTATTTAAGGAAAACAGGATTTGAAGTTATGCAATCTATAAAATCATTTTGTAGAGTTGATTGTGAAGTTTACGATTATATAGTAAAAAAGGAAACAGAAGGAAAATGTAAGAAATCAGCAAAAATAGCAGGATTAAATAAGTTTTTAAGACAATATTATGGTATACTAAAGAAGAAATATATTGAATTAGGTACTTGGTAGGTCTTAAAATTTAAAATGCCAAAAAAAGACCTAGCAATAGGTCTGCGTTAGCATGCTTAAAATTGAAAATTAAAAAAGTTACAAAACTTTATAAAAAGTACTTGATTTATATTAGCAAGTTTGTTATTAGATTCTGCATTTTAACAAGTTAAAATATGAAAAGCAGATAAAATGTCGAAGTAAATCTGATGTAAGAATGTTTATTTGGAGGTATTATGATTTTAGAAGTAAAAAATTATAAAAATATAAGTAGTATAAATTTAGAATTATCAGAAGAAAAAATAAATTTTATATATGGCATGAGTGGGACTGGAAAATCATCAATAGCAAAAGCTCTTATAGGTGATAAATCAAAAGAAAATATTTCTTATGGCAAAAAAATTGATGATATGGATTTAAAAGTGCAACCAAAAATTAATGAAAATGATTTTTCGATTTTCGATGAGCAAACGCAAAAAAATCTTCTCATTAGTAAAAATGAAAGTGAAAATATTTATTCAATTTTATTTTCAAATGATGGGAGTCTTGAACTTATTAGAAATGACATTTCTTTTATATTATCAAACATTAATTCACAAAGAAGTCGGCTATTTCAATATGTTAATAACGTTGATGAAATGATAAAAAAGATAAATACTAGAAAACTATCTACCTCAGGAAAATTTTCCTCAAACTCTTCAATGGCAAAATTAAAAGCTGAAACAACAAATCCTAAATATGGAGAATATTCAAGATTCATTCACCGTAATGGTCTAGATTATGTTAAGTGGATAGAAGCTGGAGCAAACTTCCCGCTATTTAATGAAAAAAAATGCCCATTTTGTACTAGAAAACTGACAGAAGCTAGACTTAATAAATTACAGAAAATTATGAAAATCGCTCCTGAACAATATAAAATCATATCTGACTCGAAAGATATATTAGATAATATAGGCATTGAGGTTCCAAATTTTTCATCTAAGCGTGAAGTTGATAACCTTGAAAAAAAATTATATGATGCGATTAATAATAAAAAAATTATAAATGATATGTATTATATGATAGATTCATATAATTTTAATTCACTTGATATAAAAAAAATTAATAAAATCGTTTTCTCTGCTTCACTAAAAGAATTGTATCCAGAGATTAGTACGATTATTGAAGAATTTAATGATAATATTACAGAATTAAAAAAACGATTATGTAAAATAAAATTAAAAACATCGAAATTAATTGGTAAAAATATAAAACAATTAAATGATTATCTTACAAAATTTTCTATACCATACCAGTTTGAAGTAGATAGCTATAATACTCAAGAAAAAAAAGCAACAGTATTTTTAACAAGCAAAAAAGATAATATACATGAAGATAGAACTGACAATTTATCCTATGGAGAAAAGAACTTAATTGCATTGCTATTATTTTTAGTAAGTAATAATAAAAATATTACTATAATTGATGATCCAGCTTCATCATATGATGATAATAGAAGAAAGATAATATATGATCTTTTATTTGAATTTCATGATAAACAAACATTTGTAGTGCTATCTCATGATCAAGTATTTATAAAATATTCTTTACTTGGGAAAGAAACTAAAAAATATTTAGATAATACTGGAAAAATATTATGTTTAGAAAATAATAAGGGGATATGTATAGCGAAAGACATTTGTACGGAAGACTTTGATTCTCTTGAAAATCAAATACTAGAATTCATTAATAATAATGAGTTGTCATATTATAGAAAAATAATTAATTTAAGAATATTATCTGAACTTTATCGAAAGGGTAATAAAAAGGATAAATTGATTTATTCCTATCTATCTGCAATCTTACATAATACAAGCAAAGTAGATGTTATTGCACAATTGACACAACTAAATATGAATGAAGAGATTATTATAGGATATATAAAAGAAAAATATGGATTTTGTTTGGAAAAAATTCCAGATAATGTATACGAGGATTTTAATTATGAAGAATTAACAAATTTTGAAAAAATTGCATATAAAAGAGAACAGTATAGAATAAAAAGAGAAAAAAAACGTGGAGTTAAGAGCTATATAGAAAAAGAATTTGATGATATTATTCATCTTAATACTAGATATTTTATCTCGCTAAATCCATATAAATTTAATATTTACTCAGAAAATATTTATGATTCCATATAATTATATATATTAACCACAGGAGAAATCCTGTTTTTTATAGGGTGTTAATGATAAATAAAAGCTATAATATTAATTATTATTAAATATATTTTAATAAATCCTAAATTCATAATCTAATTATAATATTTTATTATATAAAAAGTAAAGATTCACATTCCTTGTGAATCTTTACTTAAACATAACTTTAATCTAGATGTATTTTCTTTTATTGGAGTATTAACCATATCAAGTATAACTGCATTATTTAAATCATTAAGAGCACTATCTAATAAAGTAATATTATCAATACTATCATCTTTATAAAATACAACATTACTTATCTTAAAAGCATTTCCTTCAGATATATAACAATAATTAATATCTATTATCCCTAAATCTTTATATTTATACTCAATATGGTAATAATACTCTCCCTTACTATTATCTTTATCACATATTTCTTCAATAATAAAAGAATTACTACTATCTATTATTATTTCTTTACCTATAAATTCAATTGCTTTATTAAAAAATATTGATAATTTATTTTTTACTTCTTCTTCCATATTAGCCTTTATTTATTATTTTTTTAATTATTCTTTTACCTTTATTTAATATTCTTTTGTATAAAGATCTTTTTTTAATATATTTCTTTGTTAAATTATTTATATCACATGTATCTAATTCTTTAAAAAATTCATTTCTTTTACTTGGGCATTTTCCTGATATTTTTAAAGAAGGATTACCGCTAATTATTTCTTCTAGCTTACATTCTTTATATATAGTATTATCTTTAATAATATTAAAAATATTATTACCTTTTTCAGTATTAATTATAATAGCTGATACACCATTTTTATTATACATATCTGGATAATACTTCTTAACACCCCAAAAATCTCCTAAAGTAATATCTGAATATTTATTACCAGTTTTGAAATTACAATCATAACAGCTTTCTCTTAAAGCAATATCTGTTAAAAATAACTTCATATACTTATTATTATTATGTAATTCAGTAATATGTTTATTTTTAAAAGTTATAGTATTAGAATACGTATCCCAACCACTTACTTTATCTCTAAAATTATAATTTATAACTTTAGCATTATTTTCTATCTCTAATTCTTTAATATATTTAGCAAATAATTTAGGACTTGGAACTCCATGACAAACTAAATCAATAGTAATTAAATTATCATAATCTTTTTTTAGATATGCTTTTAAGCCAGCTACTTGGCAAGGTACTCCAACAAATAGTATTTTTTTAACATTTATATTTTCCTTTATATAACTAAAAATATTATTTAAATCACTTTGTAAATATTTAGAGCCTTTTAATTTATTTAAATCTTTAATATCAGCAATAGCAATATGCTTAAGTTTATTATCATTATCAAATGCTGCTCCAATTACAATACCATTCTCATTTAATATATGTTTAGCAACTAATTCAAATATATTACCAGAAGAAGCTTTTATAAGAGTAGATTTTTTATCCTTATTATAAGCAACATAACATTTATTAAAAGATTTATTACTAACTGTATTTAAAACAGGACAAGTTTTTTTACATAAGCCACAATCAATACATTTATCTTGATCTATTACTGGATGTTTAAAACCTTCTTCATCTTCTACCATACTAATAGCGTGTTTTGGACATATATTCATACAAGCAGTACAACCTGTACATTTATTCTTTTCTACTATTTCTTCCATAATTACCTCATTAAATGAAATTTCTTTAATACTTTATTAACAATATTTTTTTCATAATTATCCATAACTAATAAGTATGCTACTATTCCATAAATAATTGTATAAATACCGCCAAATACTATTAAATTAATATATCCATGTAACGTAATAAATTTCATTATAATTAGTATTATAATAATAGGTATTATAAATGGGATTGTCATTTTAATTATTTCTTTCCAAAACTTAATAACATTT
>CALVZO010000024.1 GCA_944372545.1 uncultured Bacilli bacterium
TTTTTCTTATAATAATAAAAATAATCATATAAAAGAAAGTCAATGGTTAAAAATGAGCAAAGCGAACTTGCCATTGACTTTATTGAATATGATTATAAAATAAAATCAAGAAAAAATAGAGTAATCAAACCAAATAAATTGACTACGGAGCCAATTTGGAAGAAGTGAAGAATTTCCCTTTTTAGTCGAAATAAAATTCCAATTACAATTAAATAAGAAGTTATTATCAAATTTGTGATTAATGACATCAAAATATATTTTTTGTATATCATAGTTATTTAATTTTAAAAGTCTAAGTTTAAGTAATTGTCTTAATCCCTTTTCGGAATAAGCCTTAGGTCGAGAAGTGAAAATATCAGCAAAGCAATGAGAGATATTTGCTTCCATAGAACATTTCATGGGGTTGTTATGAAAATAAACTTGAATATATTTCCAGTTATTTAAAATATATTCTCTTTTTTTATTAATAGTTTCTTCACGTTTAGGTTCAAGTTTAAGTATAGAGTCACATAAAGTGTTAAAAGTTTCTTTGTCATCGTCAAAACGCGCTTGCTTTAAAACTGCAACTAAGTCTTTATATTTTGTAGTACAAATATTTTGAAGTGCTTGAGAAAAGTGAAAGCCGTCCCTAGAAAAAGTAATTGCCATATCTTTATGATATTTGAAAGAATTAGGGAATGCAGTAATCCAAGTAGCACAATCTATCTAATTTTCTTCTTTTTCTTAGAGTTTTTATAAACTTTTTCAACATTTTCAAATAAAACAACAGCCTTAATCATAAAATCATTTTTATTGTTAAATTGAGAGGGAACCCATTTTTCATCAAGCATAATGTAAAGTTTTTTGTTAGTAGGCCTCTCATCATATTCCATTTTAGGAATATTAAAATTCATGACAATATTTCTAGCAACAGCACGGTTTATTAGAATTTTATCTGGATTATCATTAAATTTTAATCTTTTGCCAATTAATTCAGAAACAGTACGACCTGCTTTAGCATAAGAATCATGACTAGATACTTCACAAATTTTTGCACAAACAAAAGGGTCAAAACGAGAATAAGGTTTGATATTTAGAACTTAATCAACATAATAAAATTTCTTGTTTTTTAATTTGTCGAAATAATATCTTCTTTTGAAAGAAACATCACCGAATAAAGTAATGATATTTCTTTCTTGAATACTTATTACATCACAATATTGTTTTCTATAATTAGAGTTAAAGAAAGCATTATCTATTTGTTCAATAAAATTTGAATATAAAAATGTAGAAAAGTTATATGTTATGTCATCAATACAGTTAAACATCTGAATATAATTATTAAAAGTATATAATGCATTTACACTTAATAAATCATCTAATTTGTAAATATTTATATTATTTTTAATATTTTCTTTCATATTTTCTAAAATGTATGTTATTATATTCATAGATTAATACCTCTCTCGTTATAATAGTCTGCAGGACTATCATATAGTATAATTATAACAGGAAGTATTAATCTTTTTTAATACAACCTAAAAATATTTTACGCTATCCATTTTAAGTGAAATTTGCTAATAATTAAGAAACTTGTTATAATTATTTTACGGAGAAGATTAATAAATGAAGAAATTTTATAAATATTTAAAAAAAATAAAAACATTAATTATTAAGTATTTTTACACTAATAGATTATTCTTAACCTATTTAATTTTATCAATAGCAGGTACAATTATATTAAGAGATGTCACAATAAATGGTGGCCTTTCTTTTAAACCAATTGCAACAGATTTAGGATTAATTTTAATAATTGGGTCTTTAGGTTATTTAATTAAGCCTAAAAGTCAATTTACGTACTTTTTTGCTTGGATAATTATTTTTTCAATCCTGGAAACAGTAAATTCTGTATATTATACTTTTTATACATCATTTGGATCTTTATCAGAAATTGCCACTTTATCGCAAGCAGAAACTGTTACTGATTCCATTTTTGCTCAACTTAGATTAGTCGATTTTATTTATGTTTTACAACCAATTATCTTTTATTACTTACACAATTCTTTAAAAATGTCATCTTACTATAATATTATGTCTAAAATTGAAAGAGGAAAAACAATGATGATTACAACTCTTTTAGTCGGATCTTGTTTTCTAATTTATAGTTTTTCCACTGCAACCGGAACTGATTATAGTAGGTTATCAAAACAATGGCATCGTGTTTATATAGTAGAAAGATTTGGCATTATTATGTATCAATTTAATGATATTTTTCAAACTATTAAACCAAAAATAAGTAGTTTATTTGGTTATGAAGAAGCCTATGAACTTGTGTCAAATTATTTTGAAACAAGAGAAAAATATGATGAAGATAATAAATACACTGGCATATTAGATGGTTACAACATTATTTATGTTCATATGGAAAGTATGCAAAATTTCTTAATGGATTTAACATTTAACGGGGAAGAAGTAGTACCAAATCTTAATGACTTAAAAGAAGAAGGTTTATTCTTTAGTAATTTCTATTCGCCAGTATCAACTGGTACCTCTTCTGATGCCGAATATATGATGCTAACTGGGTTATTACCTCCATCAAGCGGTACAGTATTTGTAAATTACTCTGATAATACCTTTAAAACTATGGCTACATACTTACAAGATCGTGGTTATTATACATTCAGTATGCATGGTAATTATTCTTCAATGTGGAACAGAAGAAATGTTCACCCAAAACTTGGTTATCAAGAATTATATTATCGCGATACATTTACATTTGATCCAGAAGTAGATACTATTGGCTTAGGTATTAATGATAAATTATTCTTCTATCAAGCAGTAGAGAAATTAGAAAACATTGAATCAATTTATGAAAATTATTTTGGTACAATTATCACGCTTTCAAATCACTCACCATTTAAACCAAACGAAGCATTTACATATGATATAAATGATTATTATGTTGATGAAGAAACAAATAGTGAAACATTTAGTTGTTATTTATGTGATAGAGATATTGGGAAATACATAGTAAGTAGTCATTATGCTGATGAAGCCCTAGGAGATTTCATTAATTACATTGAAGAAAGTGATGCATTCCAAAATACAGTATTCGTTTTCTATGGTGATCATGATGCGAAAATAAGTTATCGTGACATGAATTATTTATACAATTATGATTATGTAACTGGTGAAGTAAAAGAAGAAGGCGATGAAGGTTATGTTCCATATGATTCTTATGACCATGCCTTAAATAAGAAAACACCATTAATTATTTGGACAAAAAATAAAGATTTATCAAGAAAATTAAAAGGTGAAGTTGATACGATAATGGGTATGTATGATGTTGCACCAACATTATTCAATATGTTAAATATCGAAGATGATAAAGTTCTTGGTCATGATATCTTTAATATCAAAGATAATAATATTGTAGTTTATCCAAATGGTAATTATATAACAGATAAAGTATTTTATAACAATTCAACTGGGGAATACAAAATACTAGAAGAAGGAATAGTTTTAGATGCGACTTACATAGAAGATAACTTACAATATGCAGAACTTACTTTAGATGTTGGTAATGCCATTGTAATGTATGATTTATTTAACGAAAAATCAAGAACAGATGAACCGCAGGGTGATTAAGATAGTATATCTATCTTTTTTACTATAATAAAATATTTCATATAACTTTCACATATATGATATATTATGAAGTAGGTGATGCAAATGAATATATTAATTGTCGATGATGAAGCACTTATAAGAAGTGTTATAAAAGAATATTTACAATTAGAAGGTTATAATACATATGAAGCAGAAAATGGAATAGAGGCAATTGATGTTTGTAAGAAAAATGATATAGATTTAGTTATTATGGACATCATGATGCCAAAGATGGACGGTTATACGGCTTGTAAAGAAATAAAAAAAGTTAAAGATATACCATTTATTATGTTATCTGCAAGAAGTGAAGAATATGATAAACTTATTGGGTTTGATTTAGGAATTGATGACTATGTGACAAAACCTTTTAGCCCAAAAGAATTGGTAGCAAGAGTAAAAGCGATTACTAAGAGAAATAAACAAAGTGATCCATTAATTCTAGCAGGTATTAAAATTGATGATTTAGCCCATGAAGTATATATTGATGAAAATCTAGTATTGCTAACTCCGAAAGAATATGATTTATTAAAATATTTAATTGAAAATAAAAATATTGCTTTATCAAGAGAGAATTTACTATCAAATATTTGGGGTTATGATTTTTATGGTGATGATAGAACAGTTGATACACATATTAAAACATTAAGGGCACACTTAGGTAAATATCGTAATTTAATTAAAACAGTAAGAGGAATGGGTTATAAAATTGAAGATAAAAAGTAAATTTAAAAGCATAGAATTTAAAACTTTAATATTTATTCTTTTATTTAATATTGGCATAATATTAATGTTATGTTTATGTGAACAAATACTTTTTAATCAACTATATAAATCATATCAAATTAGTAAATTAAATGATGCAGTTAAAGAATTTCAAAATTCTCAAAATGATGTTTATATTTTAGCAGAAAAACTTGCTTATGAAAATGAAGTATGTATCAGTGTTATTGATGATAATTATGTGTCTTATAATTATAATACTTTACAAAGAGGTTGTCTTCTTAATAAAAACAATGATAAAGTAAATAAAATAATTACTAATTTTATATCAAGTGAAAGTATAAATGAAAATTATCGCCTTTATAATTCAGAGACTAAAACCCAAGGAATTATCTATGCTTTCAAAACAGATGATAAAAATATTTTTATCTATAGCAATTTAGAAAATTCTTCCGCATTTGTTCATTTATTAAGGGGACAAATGGTATATTTTATTTTCTTGATTATCATTATATCAGTAATTATATCATTTTATTTAGCCAATAAAATTACAAAGCCAATTAGGGAAATAACTAAGAAAACTAAAAAGTTGGGAGAAAGATGTTATAATGTTGAGTTTCCCAAAAATGGTATTTTAGAAATTGATGAATTATCGGAAACTTTAGAAGAAGTGCAAAAAGAGTTAAGTAAAAGTGATGAAATAAAAAGAGATTTAATGGCCAATGTTTCTCATGATTTAAAAACACCTTTAACTATGATTAAGGCTTATGCGGAAATGATTAAAGATATTTCTTATAAAGATAGAGAAAAAATGAATGAACACTTAAATATCATTATGGAAGAATCTGATCGTCTTACTCTATTAGTAAATGATATCTTAGAACTTTCTAAAACTCAAAGTAATTCAAATATGTATAATTATGAAGAATATGATTTAGTTAAAGAAATAAAGAAAATTATTAAAAGATATAATGTTATGAAAGAAGTAGAGAAGTATAACTTTGTTTTAGAACTTCCTAAAAAAGCAATTATTAAAGCAGACAAAAACAAAATAAATCAAGTTATTTATAATTTACTTAATAATGCCATTAATTATACTGGTGATGATAAAATTGTAAAAATTAGAGTAACAAAAAAAGATAATAGTTATTTAGTGGAAATTATTGATACTGGTAAAGGTATTAAAAAAGAAGAGATTACTTATATTTGGGATAAATATTATAAAAATGAAAAGAAACATAAAAGAAATGTAGTTAGTACTGGACTTGGTTTATCTATTGTTAAAGAAATACTTAATAAACATAATTTTGAATATGGCGTTACAAGTAAAGTAGGTAAGGGTTCTACATTTTACTTTAAAATTGACATCTAATTAAATTTTCTTAAAATAATCACAAAATCCCCATAATTATCTAGTAATATTAAACATGTAAGGGAGAGTGATAAATAGATATAAAAGTCTTATAAAAAACGAACAAACCTAAAACTCACACTATTAAAATAAAAGAAGCACGATTT
The DNA here is from genome assembly GCA_944372545.1 of uncultured Bacilli bacterium. Taxonomy (GTDB): domain Bacteria; phylum Bacillota_I; class Bacilli_A; order RF39; family UBA660; genus SIG200. The sequence goes on from CALVZO010000024.1 coordinate 5,887, forward strand.
TTATGCTTCTTTTTCTATTTTAAGACACTCATTATTGCAGGTACTATTTGTTTTTTCCTAGATACTACATCATTTAAGAAATCACCTTGTTCTAAATTTTCATTAAAGGCCATTTTTAAGATATTTTTAGCACTTTCATTAAATAAAATATAAGAGCCATCTTTAAAAATATCAGTGATACAAAATACCATAATATCATATTTATTATTAATACTTTCTTTATTTAAAAATCTAATATAACTATTTTTTTGCTTTAATATTGCTTTACTACTTAATGTAGTAATTTGTCCAACTGCAATAGTTTTTTTATCAACTGCAAATGTTTTAAAATCTGTATATACTATTTCTTTTAATGATTTAGATTTAACTATATCATTGGCTTTAAACATTTCTAAGGCTAATTTTTCTGGATTAATGTTAGTTAATTTAACTAATTCTTTTAATATTTTTTCATCTTCTTTTGTTGTTGTTGGACTTTTCAAATATAGAGTATCAGAAATAATACCAGAAAGTAAAAGCGATGCAATATCTAGGGGAATTTTTACTTTATTTTCTTTAAATAATTCATAAATAATTGTACATGTACTACCAACAGTCATGTTCCTAAAATTAATTGGTTGATTTGTTCCTAAGGTACCTAATTTATGATGATCAACAATACTTAAGATTTCAGCCTCATTTAAGCCATCTACACTTTGAGTAATTTCATTATGGTCCACTAACATAACTTTTTTAGGATTTACATCTCTTAAATCGGATAGTTTAATTAGCCCTAAACATTTATTGCTATTATCAATAACAGGATAGTAACTATGTTTTGTTTGATTAATAATATCATTTAAATCTGTAACATCAGTATTTTCATTAACACAAACTAAATCTTTTGTATAATGATAGTTACTTATATAATTAGAAAATCCAATTTTTAATAAAGTTTCATAAGTATCCTTTTTGGTATAAATGACATTTATTTTATTTTTATTGGCAATTTTTAAATGTTCATCTTTCATTTTATTATTACCAGTTACAATAATTAACTTTACCTTTTTATTTATAGCATCTTCAATAATTGAGTGGCGGTCTCCAACAATTAAAATGGATTTATTATTTAAAATATTAAAGTTACTAAAAGTTGTACTTCTTAAATCGACATTAGTAATAAATCCTTCGATATTATCGCTATATTTTAGGATTTCTACTCCATCTAAAACTTCTAAAATTAAATTATAATTAGTTTTTAGAGTAGTATTATCTTCAAGTATTTCATTTTTAGCAATATCTTTCATTGCAAAGGCTCCGATAAATTTCCCTTCACTATCAACAACAGGAATTGTACTCATGTTATTTTCTTGCATTTTAAAAAAAGCATTATAAACAGATTCATTACTACTAATTGTAAAATCTTTATGATAATTGACATCACTTACTTGTAATTTAACATCATTTAATATTTCTGGTATAGGAAACTTAAATTTTTTTAAAATAAATTTAGTTTCTTCATTTATATTTGATAAAATCCTTGGTTCAGTGAATAGACCCGTTTTATTTTTTAAATAAGATAATGCAATAGCACTACAGACACTATCAGTATCTGGCTTTTTATGACCAAAGATAAAAATTTTTTCTTTCATACAACCACCTTTTTCAAATTATAACAAAAAATTCTTTAGAAAAAAATATTTTTCACCAATATTATGACAAAAAATTTAAAAATTATTTGTTATATTTAAGCAGGTGATAAAATGAAAGTCAAAGTAATTGATGAAGAGTGCGAAAAAGATTTAGAAAATAGTATTAATACATTTTTAAATAATGATATAGATGTAATCGATATTAAATATCAAATCGCAATTGCAATAAATGGCGAAGAACAATTATATTGTTTTAGTGCCATGATTATATACCATTAAAAAACTTAAGGGCATCTTAAGTTTATAACATATACATATTAGTTGTATTAGATTCAATATCTTCCGATGTAAAAGTAGCACTATTATTTTCTAATTTTGATAAACGATAATCTAGTCTATTAATTTGTCTTTCTATTTTAGCAAGTCTACTTTCTATATCATTATTCATATTAGTTGTGTTATAATTATTAGGTATAGGTCCTTGATAAAAGTAATTACTCGCGGCTTGATAAGGGACCCCGTTCATTTGATTATTAATGTTTGGATTATAGGACTGATAATTGCTTTCAGCAAAAAATGCATTTCTAGTTTTTTTCATAATACCTCCTACCAACATTATATGTCAAAATAAAGGAAGTGTTTAATATGCGAATGCGTAATCCTAAATATAAAGATGAAGTGATTAATGCTTGTACTTTTTTAATTAAAGATGAAGTTGACTTTAAATGTGATAATCCAATTCATATTGAAATTGGCATGGGTAAAGGTAATTTTATTTTAAATATGGCTATTAATAATCCCAATATTAATTTTATTGGTATTGAAAAATATGCAAGTGTAGCAAGTGTCGCTATAAAAAAGATGCTTTTATATAATTTACCAAATTTAAAAGTAATTATTGGGGACGTTTCTAATTTAGAAGAATTACTTAAAAATAAAGTTTCTGTAATTTATTTGAATTTTTCTGATCCTTGGCCTAAGAAAAGGCATGCTAAAAGAAGGCTTACATCTCCTAACTTTTTAGAGTTATACACTAAATTTTTTAAAGGAAAAAATATAATTTATCAAAAGACTGATAATGATGATTTATTTGCTTATAGCGTTAATTCATTAAAAGAATTTGGTTATACAATTAAAGAAATTAGTTACGATTTACATAAAGAAAACAAAGAAAATGTAATGACAGAATATGAAGAAAAATTTAGTCAAGAAGGAATAAAAATAAAATATTTAAAAGCAGAGAAATAAATGTTATAATTATAAGGGAGTATAGTATGAATTTTAAAAAAATTATTTTGTTACTTATAGTGCTTTTTACTTTAGCAGGTTGTGTTAATTTAAAAAGTTTAAGTTATGATGATATTATTAATACATTAAGTAATCCTTGTAAAGATGCAAATATTTATGAAAAAGGGTATCAATATTATATGCCTAAAGGTTTAAGTTTGGTAGATAAAGGAAGTAATTACGCTATTATAAGTAGTGATCAAATTACTTATTATTTGTATGTTGATTTAATTGGTTATATTAATGAAAAAACAATTAGTAAAACTTTTAGCGATAATCCGCTATATAATAAGAACATTGATTATGATGGAAAAAAAGGGTATGTTGAAATTAAATTAAAAGAAAACGATAAATATCTGATTGAAATTATGTATAATTATGCTAAAATAGAAGTAATGGTAGATGATGCTTTAATAAACAAAGCACTTGTAAATTCCATTAGCATTTTAAATAGTATGAAATATAATGATGCTGTTATTGAAAATTTATATAATAATGATAAATTAACATATACAGAGGAAATATTTGATTATTTTAACCAAGAAGTAGAGGATAATAGCGATACGGAAGTTGATACAAATATTTCTAGTGAAGTTGTAGATACAGATTTTTTTGAATAAGAAAGGTGACGTCAAAATGGGTTTAGTAAAAAAATTAAAAGATATATTATTTGAAGAAGAGGAGTATACAGAACCAGTAAAAGTACAAAAGGTCCAAGAAGAAGTAAAAAAAGAAGAAGTAGTTATTCCTCCAAAATTAGAGCCGGTTTTTGAAGAACCAGAAAGTTTAGAAGAAAAAAAAGTTGACCCAGTTAGTGAAAGAGATTTATTTAAAAGAGAGAATAGTTTTACATTTCCGGATTTTGATGAAGAAGAATTTCAAAGTAGTTTTAAAAAGCCAAAATCTAATGCTAATGTTTTAGAATATGAAAGAAAGAAAACTATTGAAAAAAGAACTGATTATGGTCGTTATGAAAGAGTAGAAACAAGAGAATATACTGAGAAAAAGAAATTTAAGCCATCTCCAATTATTTCACCAGTTTATGGAATATTAAATCAAGATTATAAGGCAGAAGATATTGTTAATAAAAAAGATACTGCATCTAATGTAGATATAGAAGTAGTTAGAAGAAAAGCATTTGAACCAAAAATTGAGTTGCCAAAAAAAGAAGAAAAATTAGAAGAAACTATTGATGAACCAGTAGTAACATTTTTTGAAGAAAAAGAATCTGTAAAAGTAAAAGAAAAACCAATTGAAAATGATTATAAATCTATTGATGATTTACTAGAAAGTGCTAGTGATGTAGTAGATTTAGAAGATACTTTAGAAATACCTAAAACAAATAATATTGATGTTATTGAAGAAGAATTAGAAAAATTAGATTCTGAAGTAGTTAAAGATAAAAAAGATTTAGATGATACTTTAGATAATGATTTATATGAATTAATAGATTCTATGTATGAAAGTAGAGAGGAGGAATAATATAGATGGAATTTCTAAGTGAATTTTTACCAATAATTATTTATATTTTGTTAATAATAATTATAGTAGTAGGAATAGTTTTAGGAATAAAACTTATAATTACTATAGATAAAATAATTAAAGTTGTTGATGATGTAAACGAAAAAATAGAAAAAGTTTCGCCTATATTTAATGCCATTGGCTTAATAAATACAAAATTTAGTGATGTTATAGAAACAGTAGTATCAACAGTAGAATCAATAATTTTTAAATTATTTTTAAGAAATAAAAATGAAGATAAGGAGAGTGAAGATAATGAGTAAAAAGAGAAATTTTTTAATCGGGGCAGGAATTGGATTAGGATTAGGTTTGTTATTCGCACCAAAGAGTGGTAAAGAAACAAGACAAGATTTAGCCAAAAAAATTAATGAATTATATGAAAAGGCTAAGGAAATTGATATTGAAGAAATAAAAAATGCATTTATAGTTAAAACAAAAGAATTAGAAATGATGTTACAAGATTTAGATAAAGAAACTGCTAAACAAATGATTAAAGATAAAACTAATGAAATTAAAATTAAAACCCAAGAATTAGTAGATTTAGCAATTGAAAAAGGTACACCAATTGTTGAAAAAACAGCAAAAGAAGTTAAAAGTAAAACAGCAAAAGTTTTAAAAGATGCTGCAGAAAAATTAGAAGAAGAAAAAGAACCTAAAAAAACAACTACAAGAAAAACAAAGAAAGCGTAAAATGTTGATAACTTAAATGTTATTAACATTTTTTCTATTTAAAGTAAGAAGAACATATAATTATTTAGGTGATGTTACTTGAAAATAATTATTATCTTTTTACTTTTATTTTTACCTTTAAAAGTAAATGCGATAAGTGCATCTAGCGCTATTGCTATGGATTTAGATAATGGCCGGATTTTATATGGTTATAATTTAGAGGAAAAAAGATTAATTGCAAGTATTACTAAAATAATGACGGCAATAATTGCTATTGAAAAAGGTAATTTAGAAGAAGAAATAACGGTATCTGATATTATTTATAAAGCCTATGGAAGTGCTATATATATTGAAGTTGGGGAAAAATTAACTTTAAAAGATTTACTTTTTGGGTTAATGCTTAGAAGTGGTAATGATGCGGCCTTAGTAATTTCAGAATACATTTCAGGAAGTGTGGAAGAATTTGTCTATTTAATGAACGAATATGCAAATAATTTAGGTATGAGTAACACTTATTTTTATAATCCTCATGGTTTAGAAGAAAATGATGGCAGTGCTAATAAATCGACAGTTAAAGATATGGCTATTCTTACTAAATATGCTATGGAAAATCCAATATTTAGAGAGATATTTCAAACTAAAAAGTATACAGTGAAAACAAATTATAAGACTTATGTTTGGCATAATAAAAATAAATTATTAAATGAAGATTTTATAACTGGAGGTAAGACTGGATTTACAAAATTAGCAAGAAGAACTTTAGTTACAACGGGTAGTAAAAATAATATAAATTTAGTTGTAGTAACCCTAAATGATCCTAATGACTGGAGTGATCACTTAGAAATATATAATAATATATTTAATAATTATCAAAGTTATGAGTTAATAAATAAAGATAATTTTAAAGTAGATAAAGATACTTATTATAAAAATGATGAGTTATATGTTAAAAATAATTACTATATGACTTTAAAAAAAGAAGAATTAAAAAATGTTACTTTAGATATAAATCTTTATCAACTAAATGACTATGTTGATGATACTTTAGTTGGTTATGTTTTAGTTAAATATAATGGTGAAATATATCATAAAGAACCAATTTATATAAAAGTGATTAAGGAAGAAAATAAAAAAAGTTGGTGGGATAAATTTAGGGGGTGGCTATTTAAATGGTAAGTTATATCTGGGCATTTTTAATAATAATTGGTCTTATTTATTCATTTTTTAGTGGGAGAATTGAAGTAATTAATAAAAGTATTTTAGCAAATGCGACTGAGGCTTTAGATTTAATATTAAGTTTATTACCAATAATTGTTTTATGGACAGGTATGCTAAAAATAGCCGAAGAAAGTGGCCTTTTAGATAAGTTTGCTAAATTATTGAATCCAATATTAAGTAAATTATTTCCTGATGTTCCCAAAGATAATAAAGCCTTAGGGTATATTTCTTCAAATATTGCGGCGAATATGTTAGGACTTGGAAGTGCTGCAACACCGGCTGGATTAAAAGCAATGAGTGAATTACAAAAATTAAATCAAAAAAAAGATACTGCGACAACACCGATGATTACATTTTTAGTTTTAAATACGGCAGGAGTTACATTAATACCAACAACTATCTTAGCCTTACGAGTAGCATATAACTCGGGTAATCCAGAGATTATAATTTTGCCAGCAATACTTGCGACAGCATCTTCTTCTATTGCGGGTTTAACTCTCGATTACTTTATTAGAAAGAAGAAGAAAAAATGGAAATAATATCTAAAATTGCTTTACCAATATTTGTCCTTTTAATTGTTTTTTATGGAGTAAAGAAGAAAGTTAATGTTTATGATACCTTTTTAGAAGGAGCAAAAGATGGATTAATTACAACTTTTAATATATTTCCGGCGATAATTGCTATGATTTTTGCTATCAATATATTTTTAGATAGTGAAGTATTATTGTTTATTATAAAATTACTTAATCCTTTTATTGGAGGAATTAATTTAAATGTCGAAATTATTCCAATGGCCATTTTAAGGCCTATATCAGGAACTGCATCTTTAGCAATAATGAATGAAATTTTTCAAAAATTTGGACCGGATTCTTACATAGGCATGTTATCATCTATTTTACAAGGTTGTACTGATACTACTATTTATGTTATTGCCCTATATTTTAGTTCAATAAAGGTCACAAAAATAAAACATGCTTTATGGGTTGGCTTATTTGCAGATTTTGTTGGTATTATGATGGCATTTATCTTAACTAATCTTTTCTTTTAATAGTTCTTTTGATATAATTTAGGCGGTGATTTTATGGAAAGATTACAAAAAGTTATTGCCAATTCTGGTTATACATCAAGAAGAAAAGCCGAAGAATTAATAAAAAGTGGCAAAGTAATGGTTAATGATAAAGTAATAGAAACTATAGGATTTAAAGTAAGTGGTAATGATATTATAAGTATTGATGGTAATGTTATAAATAGAGATGTTAAAAAAGTTTATTATTTACTAAATAAACCGCGAGAAGTTATTTGTAGTCTTAGTGATGATAAGGGAAGAGTTACTGTTTCAGATATAGTTATAAGTGAAGAAAGGATTTATCCAGTAGGTAGATTAGACTATGATACAACGGGAGCAATTATTCTTACTAATGATGGCAATTTAGCAAATATCTTAATGCACCCAAGTAATAATATTTATAAAACATACATTGCTAAAATTGATGGTATTTTAAATGAAGAAGATTTTAAAAAATTAAGAAAAGGCATATTAATTGAAGGAAGAAAATTAATTATTGATAATTTTAAAGTTAAAAAAATTGATAAAGAAAAAAATACTTCTTTAGTAGAAGTAACAATTCATGAAGGAAGAAATCATATTATTAGGAAATTATTTTTAAATCTTGGTTATGATGTAAAAAAATTACATCGAAGTAGTTTTGCTTTTTTAAGTGATAATGGTTTAAAAAGTGGCGAATACCGAGAATTAAGTTTGAAAGAAGTAAAAAAATTATATAGTTTAAAATAATTATAATTTTTAATAGTTTATTATATGTTGAAATTCATTTTTATCTAACATATCTAGTATTTTATTTGGTTCAAATTTCATTTTTCTTAACTCATTAATATCTAACCAAATATATTTTAAATGTTTATATTTATCTTTCTTTTTTTCAATATTATTTATAATTTCTTTTTGATAATAATATTTTTCTAAAAATTCTAGTTCATTAATAATAAGAATTTCATGAATTTTCTTTCCAGTAAAACTAGATGTGAAAAAATTTTCAATGATACCAACATCTCTTTTAAATTTAGTATTAATTCCAGTTTCTTTCATAAACTCTCTTATAGAAGTTTTTAAAGAAGATTCTCCAAGACTGCATCTTCCACCAGGTAGGGTTAAGTGATTTCTTCTGTCATCTTTTTGAACAAGTATTTTATTACCATTTCTTATTACTATTGCTACTCGGTAATTAAATATTATTCCATTTTGTTCATAAGTTATATCGTTATTCATAGAATACTCCTTATAATTAGTTTAGTCTAAAAAACACCTTGATGGTGTTATTTTAGTTTTCTTCTTGATAACTTATTGCATTAGTAGGGCATGAAGACATAGCGTTAAGACATTCTTCACTTTCAATATCTTCATTATTAATTACTTCAGATAATCCATCTTCATCAAAATCAAAATGGTTACTATCAATTGCAACACAAGCCCCACACCCAATACATAACTCTTTGTTTACTTCTAATTTTTTCATTACAGTCCTCCTTGTATAATTATAGTAAAAAAATTTTTTTAAATCAATAAAACCATTTAAAAAAGTAGGTATTTATGTTATCATTATGCTAGAGGTGGCACTATGAGTTCCAGAATGAGTAAATATTATGATGAACCAGAAATTAGTAATTCTCGTTATAAAAGAAATGAAGCGTTATATAAAGAGATTAACAAAAGTGAACTAAATAATTATGATATAAAAAGTAATGCTACAATATTGGGGGATAATCATGATGAAATTGATGTGGAAAAAATCAAAAAAATTTTAGATACAAAATATAATGAAGTACCACAAAGAAAAAGTATTAGATTAGATAGTGATGAAGAAGTTAAGGAAGAAAAAGAAATAACTAAAGAATATGATATTAATGTTATTTTAGAAAAAGCGAAAGAAAAGAAACAAGATAATTATGAAGAAGAAAGATTAAAGAAGTTAAGAGATACTGAGTTTAACATTTTGAAAAATTTAGATTTAGAAAAATATGATAAAGAAAAAAATGAAGAAACAGAAGAAGATGAATTAAAGAATTTAATTAATACAATTGCTTTAAATGAACAAAATAGTGAATCTAGTCCCTTAGATATATTATCTGATTTAAAGGGAGATGAAAATACGGAAGTATTATCGGGATTAAAAGAAAAAGTAGAAGAACAAGAAGAAAAAGAAAGTAAAATTACTGATACGAAAATGATCAATTCTTTTTATACTACTTCTAATGCTTTAAAAAATAAAGATTTTGAAGATATAGAGGATTTTAGTAAAGAAATAGAAAATAATAATATTTTTTTGAAAATAGTTATTGCTCTAATAGTTATAATCTTTTTAGTAGGAGTTTTCTTATTAGTAAAAACAATATATTTTTAAAATATAAAACATAATATTAAATATGAAAGTATTTAAAAGAACAATAAAAATATCAAAGTTGAAAAGAAATATTTATTTTATTGTTCTTTTTTTAATTATTATAAATAGCATTTTTTTATTTAATATATATGCTAAAAGTATTAAAGAAGATACAGTAGTGTTAATTCAAAATAAATTAGATAAAGTAATATATCAATTTTTTAGTGATTTAATAACAGACAAAGTAATAAGTAAAGAAAAAGTAGATGATTTATTAAGTATTGATAAAAATAAGCTAGGAGAAATATTATCAGTTAGATATAATTTAGAAAAAACTTATCAAGTTTTAACTGAAGTATCAAGTATTTTAAAGACGGCTTTAAGTAATTTAGAAAATGGAAGTATAGATGTTTCTATATATGATAAATATTTAGAAAATAGTAAAAATGGTTTAATATTAAATATTCCGTTATTTTTAAGTAGTGAAAATATATTTTTAAATAATATAGGGCCAAGAATACCCGTTATAATTAATTTTAATTCTACTCTTTTAACCAACATTAAAACCAAAGTAACTAATTATGGCTTAAATAATGCTTTATTAGAAATATATGTAACTGTAGAAATAAAGAAAATAATTATTACACCATTTTGTAATAATGAAGATAGTTTTCATTATGATATTTTAATTGGAGCCTTAGTAGTAAATGGTAGTGTGCCTAATTTTTATGGTGGCTTATATGAAGCAAATTCTAATATTTTAGATATTCCCATGAATTAAGGTTTGTGTTATACTTATACTAGGGTGATAATGTGAAGACATTTTTTGTAAATGAAGCATTTGATAAAGCCGTAGAAGATTATTTAAATAATAAGAATAAAAAGGAAGGGGTTATATATAATTCTTTTTTAGTCGTGGTAATAAGATTATTAATAAATATATATGGTGAATTAGATATAATAAATCCTTATCAAATAAAAAGTGAAAAGGCACTAGATGTTAATTTACAAAAATTTGGGGCTTCATTAGAACAAATCACAGAATTAAAAAGATTAATTGATGGATTTTATCGTATTGAAAGAAAGAATATGTCTTCAATAAAAAGAGAAGTTAATGTTTATTTTATTGAAGTACAAAAGAGAATAATTGATTTATTTAATTTAAAAAGATTAAATTTTGGTGTAACTGATAGTGAAAGAAAAGAATTTTTCGATTTATTATATACTCCAGGAACATCTAATGCATTAAGACTTTCTTATAATTTCTTAAATGCAACTGATATATATGAAATTGCTGAATACTATAAAGTTTCTATAGCAAAAGTGGTACCTAAAAAAAGTATGGAAGAAGAAAAAAATCTTTTATCGTTTGATGTTTATAAAATGTTTGGTTATAAAATAAGTGATATTAGTAAAATGAATAAAGAAGAAGTTGATAATTTAAATAAAGGAATTTATCACTCTTTTGATATTAATGATAACGCAATTAATAAAGATTATTTATTAGAAGAAAAAATAAAAGAATTTAAAATGGCAAATACACCAATTACAACTGGTAATGGTTATGTTGATATATTGCTAGTGATGAGTGTTATTGTTACAACAATTATGGTTGTAGTAGTTTTAGGAGTATTTGTTTTTTAGGAGGGTTATGGAAATAGTTATTAATAGTAAAAAATATAAAGTTATAAAAGATGAAGGTAAAAGTACTAGTGAACTTAATTTAAATGAAATAGTAACTGATTATTACGATAATTTTGATTATATAGTTGGAGACTGGGCATATGGTAAAGTACGTTTAAAAGGTTTTTATAATAAAAATCATAAATTTGTGAAAAATCATAATAATATTGAAAATGTTGATAATTATATTACTAATTCTTGTGCTTATGGTTGCAAGCATTTCATTTTAGAAAAACTTCACAATAATGCGGTTGAAAAAGATAATTAGTTTTGTTATAATGTTATAGTAGTGAAAGGGTTGACAAGATGGGAAAAGTAAAATTAAATTTAGTTTCAGGAGCAGTGGTAGAAAAACCTTTATTAAATGCCTTTACTGCAAATAATAGTCAATATGTAGTATTAGATAATGAAATAAATGGGTCAATGGGTTTACCGATTATTTTAGTTTGCAAATATGAAAATAATCGTTTAGTTAAAATAATTGATCAAAATGAATGGCAAATAGTTAAAGAATATTTAAAAAATATAATTGCGGGTAATCAAGTAACATTTATTAATGTGCCTTTAGAAATGCCTGCTGATGATATTTATTATACACAACTTACTTTACCAGTACCTTCATTTGATGCTTTAAAAAATGCTTATGTAGTAAGTGATAATAATGTAAGTAGTGCCCCAAGTACTGAAGATGCAAGTATTTTAGATATTAATCCTACTATAAATAATGATATAGTTAATAATAATGTAAATAATGTAGTTGGGGGAGAAGCAGTTAAAGAAGAAGTAAATCCGACTTTAAATATTAATCCAAATCCAGTAGTAGAACAACCAGTAATGCCTACTATTGAGAATCAACCTTCAGTAGAGCCAGTAAATACTAACCCAGTTATAGATATTAATCCTGTTATTAATAACGAGGTTGGCACTATGTCTACTCCAACTGTTGATGTTACACCAAACATTAGTCCAGTGAGTCCAATTGGTCCTGTTAGTCCAGTTGAAGCACCAAATAATGTAGTACAAGAACCAGAAATTACACCAACACCAGTTATTAATCCAGTAATGCCAGAAAATGAAGTGGTTAATAATGAAAGCATATTTAAAGAGCAAAAAGAAGCATTTATGCAAGCCTGTGAAAATATGTTTGATGCATTAGTACAAAAATTTGAAAAAGAATTAGAAAAAAACAAATAAGTCGAAAATATTCGGCTTTTTTTCATACAATTTAGTATGAAAGAACTAATTAGTTATTATTACAATTTTGATATATTAGAAATTAAAGAAAATAAATATTATTATAAATTTAATTATTTAAATGATACTTATTATTTTGTCTTTTTTAATCGTTTAGAAAGTGAATTAAAAGATATTATTAATTTATCGCAAGAATTAAAATACAAAGGAATAATGGTTCATGATATTATAATAAATCGTTTTAATTCTTATCTTACCAAAGTAGGGGATTTAAATTATTTATTATTAAAGATAAATTCTTTAGAAAGTACTTCAGTAAACTTTATGGATTTAGTAAATAGTTTAGATAAACTTCGGTTAAATCAAAAGACAAGTAACTTATATCGCAATAATTGGGGAGAGTTATGGAGTAACAAAATTGATTATTTTGAATATCAAATAAAAGAGATAGGAAAAGATAAAAAGATAATAGTGGATTCATTTAGTTATTATGTTGGGCTTACAGAAAACGCAATTAGTTATGTTAATAAAATAAATAAAGTAATAGGTAAAAGTGAACAAGATTATATAACTTTATCGCATCGGCGATTATTTTTTCCAAATACTAATTTAAATTATTTAAATCCCTTAAGTTTTATTTTTGATTTAGAAGTAAGAGATATAGCAGAATATTTAAAAAGTGAGTTTTTTCAAAGTAAGGAAGATGCTTATTTAGATTTAAAAATGTTTTTGCAAGTAAAGAAGTTAACTCCTTATAGTTATCATTTACTTTATGCAAGATTACTTTATCCATCATATTATTTTGATTTGTATGATGAAGTAATGAATAATAATTTAGAGGAAGAAGTGATGTTGAAAGTTATAAAAGAAGTTGATAACTATGAGAAGTTTTTAGAATTTGCTTACTTAGAAATTAGTAAGTATACAAACCTAGAAAGAATAGACTGGTTAATAAAAAAAGAATTATAATGGTACGTTTATAATTCCTTTAATTTCTTTTATTTCTTCTTGAAACATTGTAAGAAGGCCATCATTTATCGTGTTATCTTGAAGAAGACAGTTAGTACAAGCCCCAAGTAAACGAATATATACATAACCATCTTCATATTTTATAAATTCAATATCGCCACCGTCCATATTTAGATATGGTCTAATTTGCTCAATTAATTCTTTAACCTTTTCTTCCATAAATATCACAAAGATATTATAAAATACATTTTTTTGTCTGTAAATATATTTTGTGCTATACTATTTTTAGGAGATACTATGAAAGAGTTATATGAAGTAGGAAGTATTATAAAAGGTAAAGTAACTGGTATTGAAAAATATGGAATATTTGTAAGTTTTGCAAATAATTATGAAGGGTTAATTCATATCTCGGAAATTTCTGATTATTATGTTAAAAATGTAACTGATTATGTTAGTGTTGGTGAAGTTATATATTGTTTAATACTAGGAGTTGATAATGAAAATAAAAAACTTAAATTATCGATAAAAAATATAAATTATAAATTAGATAATGGAAATGAATTACAAGAAACAAGATTAGGTTTTTTACCTTTGAAAGAAAAATTAGATAGTTGGATAGAAGAAAAATTAAAACTTTATAAAGAAGATGATAGTAATCATTTTTAATTGGGGATAATTACTAATTAATGACCAATAAAAAACTCCGTATTACCGGAGAAATTTACATATTGGTGCCCAAGGCCGGACTTGAACCGGCACGAGGTTTAAATCTCGCAGGATTTTAAGTCCTGTGCGTCTACCTATTCCGCCACTTGGGCAGGCACGGTCTTAAATAACTAAGACAATTAAAATTATAACTTGTTTTTTCGATAATTTCAATAGTTTTTCTCCATTTTTTTTGGTTTATTTTGTTGACATAGCAATTTTCTTTATGTTATAATCAATTTGTCCTTTAGAAATGGAGGAATACCCAAGTCTGGTTGAAGGGACCGGTCTTGAAAACCGGAAGGTCGGGTAACCGGCGCAGGGGTTCGAATCCCTTTTCCTCCGCCATTTTAAAGATGTTATCGCGGGATGGTAGCAGTTTGGTAGCTCGTCGGGCTCATAACCCGAAGGTCGAAGGTTCAAATCCTTCTCCCGCAACCATGGTTCGTTAGTCTAGAGGCCTATGACGTCTGCCTGTCACGCAGAAGATCACGGGTTCGAATCCCGTACGAACCGCCATTTTGGCTTCATAGCTCAGTCGGTAGAGCAGAGGACTGAAAATCCTTGTGTCGCTGGTTCAATTCCCGCTGGAGCCACCAGAATACAAATTAAGCCCCATATTGTTGGGGTTTTATTATGTCAAAAACTCATTAAACAAACTATCTTTACTATTATTTACTTTTAATATTTAAAATATATATGGAGGTTAAAATGGAAAAAGCAAAAGTTTATTTTATTAAAGATATTACGTCAGAAAATATCATTAAAGCATATGAGGCTTTAGGCAAAAAATTATCTGGAAAAGTTGCAGTAAAGATGCACTCTGGGGAAAAAGGAAATCTAAATTATTTACGACCAGAATTCGTTAGGGAAGTAATTAATTACTTAAACGGTATAGTAGTAGAGTGTAATACTGCTTATAGTGGTGCAAGAAACTCAACTGAAAAACATAAAGAATTAATTAAAGAGCATGGTTGGGATAAATATTTTCCTTTTGATTTAATGGATGCAGAAGGAGATACATTATTAGAAATACCAAATGGTTTAGTTTTAAAAGAAAATTATGTTGGTAAAAATATGGCTAATTATGACTCTATGTTAGTATTATCTCATTTTAAAGGACACGCAATGGGTGGTTATGGTGGTGCTTTAAAAACAATTATCAATAGGGTGTGCATCATCTCGTGGAAAAACTTTAATTCATACTGCAGGAGTAGCAGAAAATCAAGAAGAATTATTTAATAATTTACCAGAACAAGATAAATTCTTAGAAAGTATGGCAGATGCTGCTAAAAGTGTAGTGGATTTCTTTAAAAGAAATATTGCTTATATTAATGTTATGAAAAATATTTCCAGAGATTGTGATGCAAATGCCAGTGCTCCTTGTATGGAAAATATAGGTATACTTGCAAGTCTTGACCCAGTTGCTATCGATCAGGCTTGCCTAGATTTAGTATATAGTAGTAATGACCCAGGAAAAGACAAATAAATTGAAAGAATAGAATCACTTCATGGAGTTCATACAATTGAAGCCGCTAGCAAGTTAGGTATAGGTAGTAGAGAATACGAACTTATCACAATTGAATAAAAAATAAACTATAATTAACGATTATTAAAATTGTTGATTATAGTTTTTTATATGCAATAAAACAAATGTTAAGAAATTTAGCATGATTTCAAAGCAAAAATGGTAGAAAACAAACATTAAAATATATAAAATGTTTGGTAAGGAGAGTGAAAAAATGAATATTGGTGACAAAATATTAGAATTAAGAAAGAAAAAGGGGATTACCCAAGAACAGTTAGGAGATTTGCTTGGAGTTGCAAGGCAAACGATAAGTAAGTGGGAGTTAAATGAAACATCACCGAATTTAGAGCAAACAAAAAACTTGGCAAAAATTTTAGAGGTTAATATTGAAGAAATTACAAGTGGTGATAACTTAAAAAAAGAAGAAAAGCAAAATGACTTTTTCAAAATAGTTATAAATGTTTTAAAAATTATTTTTTTAATAGTAATTATTGTAGTTATTGTATTAATTTCATACATATATTTTAAAGATTATTTTTTAGTACAACCTAAATCTACGGGAATGGAAATAAAATGTACTTATGATAATACCGAATATTATTATGAAGCATGGGTAAATAGTAAAGAAGAAAATAAAATTACAAATTTCTATACTAATGATAAAAATTTAAATATTAATACTAGCAAATACCGGGGAATAGAAGAACTTTTGGACTATGTAAGGAATTATGTTAAAGAAAAGGGTGGCTACTGCGGAATAACCCATGAAGGCTAATTTCTCTTATTTACAAATAGCGCAACATTTGTTATAATTGAATATAATAAGAGGGAGTGATTACATGAAAATGTTAACTGCAGAAATAACTAAATTATTAGATAAATTATATAACTTGCGTGGAGAAGATAGTGTTGTGCTTTCAAAAATGGAGAAAGAGAAAACTATTGCTGAAGAGACAAAAGCAAGAACTGCTAGCGAAAAAGAAGAATTACAAGAAAAAATTGAAAAATTAACTGAGGAAGAAAGAGTTTTAGCCGAAGAAGGCGAAAAATTAGTTGATGCCTTAAGTAAAATTAAAACTGGTGATTTCAAAATCGTTTTAGAGAAATTAAAAGTAGATTTTAATCCTGATAAATTAAGTGAAGATGTTAATAGATTATTACCAAAAACAATTGAAAAGGTAATTGATGAAAAAGAAAGTTCTAAAAAAGAGTTATTAGCGGTTGAAGCAGAAATGAATACTGCAATTGCTACTATTGAAGAACTTGCTATTAGAAAAGATGAGGCATTGTCTAATCAAGCCAGATTAAATGAATATTTTGATTTAGCCTTAGAAGGCAACATAAATATTACAAGAGATTCAATTACTAGTTTATTAGAAAAATTTGATTTTACTTTAGATGAGCAAAGAGAAGCCGCAAAAATCTTAATGTTCCCAGAAGATGCTTTATATGATTATGAAAAGAAACTAAAGAATATTGAACAACCAGGAAAGAGTATTTCGGAAGTATTTGCGGAAGCCAAAGAAAATATGGAAGAAGTAAATAATTTTGAAGAAGAAAAAGAAGTTAAATTATCTCCTAAAGAAGAGTTAATTGAGTTATTAAAGAAAGTTGGTTTTGATTACTTAGATTTCACAAGTAATGATATAGATAAAATATTAGCAAATTATAAAGAAGCAGAATTAGTAAGAAATGTTGAAGTAGCAAAAGAAAATAATATGAATTTAGACATGTTTGTTGAAAATGTTGAATTATTATATGATAAAGATTTTGCTAGTAAAATAAGTAAATTAATTGCTATTGGTAAAGAGGCTCTTGATATTTATTTAAATCCTCGAATTTTAATTAAGTATGATGCAAATGGCTTAGAAAGTGTCATAGATAAACTTAAAAATAGTGGTTTAGATCCAAAGAAAGTACCACTAATGGCATATTAAGGAGGATTAAAATGCGAGATAAATTAGATTTATTAATGTTAAATAATGATGAAAAATTAAAAATAGAAGAAAAATTTTTAGCAACATTATCTTTAATTAGTTGTGAAGAATTAAGAGAAGTTCAAGCATACTTACAAAAAGAAGGAGTAAACATTACTAAGGCAAGAGAAATTAAAGTACTAGCAAATAGTAAAGATGAAATAGCCAAGAAATTCAGCATTTTAAATGAAATTCATGAAACTGATATTTATAGAAATGATGCAACAATGATTAATAGAAATGTTATTGATATCTATAAGAAAATTCAATATTGCAAACAAATAGGTAAAAAATATAGAAGAGAAGATGGAACTTACGAACCGTTCTTATTTAGTGAAAAATTATGGCAAGAGGCAGTTAGTAAAAGTCCTGTAATGAATATCGAGGAAGTTAATACTCATTTAGAAGAAAGTCCGAAAATAGAAGGGTTAGTTAAAGAAGAAGTAAAAAGTGAACCTGAGGAAGCAATAGATACAGATAAATATATGGACATTAAAGAATATAATAATCAAAATCATGATATTGATGAATTAGATGCTAAGACTACTGATTTTGCTACAATAAGAAAAGAATTAGAAGGACAACTTGCTGAGTTAGATGCATTAAGTAATGGAATTGAGTTTAATGATGAAATTAGTTTTGCTGATTTAGAACCAGAAAGTTATGGAATGGGGAGAGCGTCATGAAATTTTTAGAAAAGTATGATTTTAATAAAGAAGAAATAGCAGATTTCTTAAATAATTCACCAAAAAAATTAATTGATGCTATTAAAGATAATAAAAAGTTAGTTTGTGAAAATATCAATTATCTTAAAGAATTAGGTGTTACAAATTATCAACAAATATTTTTAGAATATTATGATATGTTTTTAATGGATCATAGTAATTTTGTAAAAATATTTTCTAAATATGAACCTCAAGATTTAATAGAAAAATTAAAGAAAAATATCAAAATTGTTGAATATTTATAAGGTGCTTATGCATCTTTTTATTTTAAATAAATAATGGTATACTTAATTTGTGATTTATATGAAGTTGTTGTTATTATTAATTTGTTTGTTTTTAAGTAGTTGTGGAGTTAAAAATGGTAACCATTTAAAACAAATTATGAAAGATATAGATGTTTATAGTGATATTTATTTATTAGATACAATTAATACAAAAAATATTGAAGTACTAAATAATAATGAGTTAATTGATACGACTAAATTAGGTAAAAAAAGTTATAGATTAGAATATATTTATGAAGATAAAAAATATTATCAAGATATAGATATTAATATAGTTGATAGAGAAGCACCTAGATATTTTGGAAGTACTTATAAAACTATTGCTAAAGATTATGATGGTGATTTATGTAATTTAGTAATGTATGGCGATAATTATGATGGTAATTTAACCTGCAAAATAGAAGGTAATTATGATTTAAGTAAAGTAGGAACTTATAAAGTAGTTTATGAAATTAGTGATTCTTCTTCTAATAAAACAGATATTTCGGTAACATTAAATGTAATTGAGAAAAAGAATACTAATAATAATTCTAGTAGTAATTCAAGTAATAATGTTACCAACAATACTTTATTTAGTGATATATATGAGATGCATAAAAATGAGAATACTTTAATAGGCATTGATGTATCAAAATGGCAAGGGGATATTGATTATACTAAAGTAAAAGAAGCAAAATCAGAGTTTGTAATGATTAGAATTGGTGTGCAAACTAGCATTAATGGAGAATTAAGTGTTGATAGTTATTTTTATGATAATATAAAAAATGCGAAAGAAGCGGGTTTATTAGTTGGAGTTTATTTATATAGTAAAGCAAGTAGTGAAATAGATGCAATTAATCAGGCAAAGTGGGTAGTTGATATCTTAAATAAAGAAGAGTTAGATTTACCAATAGTGTTTGACTGGGAAAATTGGTCTAGTTGGAATACATATAAACTAAGTTTTTATGATATAAATAATATTGCTAATAAATTTATTGATACAGTAGAAGATTATGGCTATGAAGGTATGCTTTATAGTAGTAAATATTATTTAGAAAATATATGGACTAATAAATATAATCATTTAGTATGGCTTGCTCATTATACAAATAAAACAAATTATAGTGGAAATTATTATATGTGGCAATTATGTAATGATGGTAGTATTGATGGAATTGACGGTAATGTTGACATTAATGTTTTATATCAAAAATAATTATGTTACAATAGATAGGGTGATTATATGAAAAGTATTGTAATAGAAGATGTTAAAAAATTTTCTTTAAAAGAAGTAGAAGAACCTACTAAAGAAGATGGTAAAGTTTTAATAAAAGTAATGAAGACTGGAATATGTGGTTCAGATATTCATTATTGGGATTTGGGAAATCCTAAAGGTTTAGTTATGGGACATGAATATGCCGGTATTGTTCTTGATACAGGTGGAAGAGAAGATTTACAAATTGGTGATAGAGTAACAGCATTACCACTATCTCCTTGTGGAAAATGTGCTGCTTGTTTAAAGGGAGATATAAATTATTGCCCGGAAACTTGGTTACATGCTAGTGGACTTTCTTTAGATAATCCTGGTGGTCTTGCTCCCCTTTTAAAAGTAAGATGCGATATGGTATTTAAATTACCAGATAATATGAGTGATGAAGAAGGTGCTTTAGTAGAACCTACTGCAGTTGGGCTTCATGCGATTAAATTAGCAAATATTTCCGTTGGTGATAAAGTTTTAGTTGTTGGCGGAGGAATAATTGGTTTGGTATCAGCAATGTTTGCGAAAAAAAGTGGGGCAAGCAAAGTAGTCATAACAGAGACAAATATTGAAAGAGGTAAACTAGCAGTATCTTTAGGAGTTGCTGATAGTTATATTAATGCCTTAGATGAAGAAGAAGTTAAAAATAACATTAATAAGTTTGATAAAGTAATTGAATGTTCTGGTAATTCTTCAGCCGTTAATAGTGCACTTAACTTTGTTATTCCGAGTGGAAAAGTTGTTTTAGTCGGAGTATCAATGTTACCAATTAATTACCAAAGTATACTACATGTTATGAAAGAACTTACAGTAGTCGGAGCCATTGCTTATACAAAAAGTGAATTTAAAAAATGTATTGATATGATAGCAAATAAAGAAATTGATGTTTTAAAATTTGTATCAAAAACAGTTACTTTAGAAGATGTTCAAAAGTCTTATGAAGAATTAACTAGTAAAGATAATAAATCAATTAAAATATTAATTGACCCCCAAAAATAATGGTAAATATGCAAATATTTACTTTTTTTATCTTATATATTATAATTTACTAGTAAGAAAGAAGGCAAAACATGAAGTTAAAAGGAACTTATTTTTATACTTTAAGAGAAGATGCTAAAGATGAAGAGAGTATAAGCGGAAATTTTCTAGTTCGTTCAGGAATGATTAAAAAAGTTGGTGCAGGTATCTACATGTATTTGCCGATGGGATTAAAAGTATTAGATAAAATCAAAAAAATTGTTAAAGAAGAAATGGATAATGCTGGAGCCCAAGAACTTTTAATGCCAAGTTTAATTCCTAAAGAATATTATGAAAAATCAGGAAGAGCCGATGTTTTTGGAAGTGATATGTTTACATTAAGTGACCGGTATGATAAAAGTTATGCTTTAGGGCCAACTCATGAAGAATTATTTACAATTGCGGCAAAGTCATTAGTTAAAAGTTATAAAGATTTACCATTTACTATTTATCAACAAGCCGATAAATTTCGTGATGAGCCAAGACCTAGATATGGTTTAATTAGAGTAAGAGAATTCATTATGAAAGATGCTTATTCTTTTGATAAAGATGCAGAAGGACTAGATGAATCTTACAAAAAAATGAAAGTCGCATATAATAATATATTTGATAGATTAAATATAAATTACAAATTAGTTAAATCAGATACGGGAGCAATGGGAGGTAGTTTATCAGAAGAATATCAAGCAATAACTGATATAGGTGAAGATACTCTTGTGTTATGCGAAAATTGTGATTATGCTTCTAATTTAGAAATTGCCGAATGTATTTCCAAAGATAAAGATTCTGAATTAGAAAAAGAATTAACTTTAGTAGAAACAAAAGGAAAGAGGACAATTAAAGAAGTTTGTGAATATTTAAATGTAGATGAAGATAAAACTATTAAGGCATTACTTATGAACGTTGATAATGAACTTGTCATTTTCTTTATAAGAGGAGATAGAGAATTAAATGAAAGTAAGGCTAAAAAATTATTAAATGCTAAAGAAATTAATTTTGCTAATGATGAATTATTAAAAGGAAGTAACGCTGTTGAAGGTTTCACTGGTCCAATTAATTTAAATGCGAAAATTGTTATTGATAATGAAGTATTAAATATGAAAAATTTTGTATGTGGTGCTAATAAAGTAGATTATCATTATCTAAATGCTAATGTTAAAGATTTTGAATATTATAAAAATGGCGATATTGTAAATGTAAAAGATGGCGATATTTGTCCTAAATGTGGGGGTAAATTATATTTTAAAAAAGGTATTGAAATTGGTAATTTATTTAAATTAGGTACTAAATATTCAGAAAAATTAGGTTTAACATATCTTGATGAATTTAATAAAGAAAAAGTAGTAACAATGGGTTGTTATGGTATTGGAGTAGGAAGAATACTAGCAAGTGTAGTTGAACAAAATAACGATGAGTTTGGTCTAATATTGCCACCTAGTATTGCTCCATATGAAGTATGTATTGTCTTAATTGATTATAAAGATAGTGAACAATTAAGAATTAGTGAAGAAATTTATAATTTATTAAAGACAAATAATATTGATGTATTACTAGATAATAGAGAAGAAAGAGTAGGAGTTAAATTCAAAGATATGGATTTAATTGGTATTCCTTTAAGAATAAATGTTGGTAAAAAAATTAATGAAGGTTTAGTAGAAATAAAGAAACGTAATAGTAAAGATATAGAGATTATTAAAATAGAAGATATACTAAACTATATTAATAAATATAAAAATAATTAAAGTTTTCACAATTTGA
>CALVZO010000025.1 GCA_944372545.1 uncultured Bacilli bacterium
CTTATACTTGTTTGTTCATCACTTGTTTTTGATACACTACTTATTGTTGGTTTTGTTGTATCTAGTATTATTGTATCTGATACTGCACTAGATATATTTCCTGCTGCATCTTTTAAGAATGCATATATTGTTTTTGTTCCATCTGTGCTTGGTAATGTATAACTTGCTGTTACGCTTGTTCCTGATGTATTTACCCAACTGCATGATGCACTACTATTTGTTGTACTTACACAATAACTTGCTATATTTGTATCACTCCAACTCAGGTAAATACTACTACTTGTTGATGTAGCATATGTTGGGTTAGCACTTCCTCCTAAGTAGAAAGTAAATGCTTGCGGTGCTGCACCATCTAAATCAAAATACAAATAACAATATGTTGAAGTTATTGTTTTTACTGAAACTGTCCATGTTTCCTCATTAAATACTAAACTGTTTTCTAAGGTATTACCATTTGCATCTATACAACCACTTCTTGATGCATTATATATATAACTTCCATCTGTTGGCCATGTATTACTATCTGACTCTGTATATATTCCATCTTTATCTCCGAGCATTATAGCAAAAGTATTTTTATTATTATTTTCTTCTTTTGAACTTATATTATCTAAAATTGTTTTTCTTCCCGATAGACTTTTCCACATTAAAAATATACTAGATATTTCTACTATAGATAATAAAGTAATAATTGTGATATAAATAAATTTCCTTTTTGGCATACAGTCACTTTCTTTCTAATTTATTATAGCCTTAATACGGCACCTGTGTCGTTATCTTGAATATAGCAAAAGAAATAGTGGGTGTCAAGATAAAATATCGGCACGAAAGCCGTGGTTAATTAAGTTGATATATGACAAATTGCCGTGGAGGTTATAATGTTTAAAAGATATCGAAAATTAAGAAACTATACCCAAGAACAACTAGCAGATTTAACTGGGTTAGATCTTAGAACTATACAAAGAATTGAAAATTATTATAAAACTCCTACTATGGAGTCATTTAAAAAGTTAGTAAAAATTTTAAAAATAGAAGATAAAGATATATTGGATTATATAAAAAAAGAAGATAAATAAAAGAAATAGGTAGACATTTATTGACAAAAAAAATAATAAACATCTTAATTAATAATGTCTTTTTTGTTATAATTTAATGGGAGTATTTATGAAAAAGACAAAGTTATTTAAAAACAAATTACAAATGATTATATATATTACAACGTTTATTATCTGTGTTATTCTTTTTATAATAATTGGGCAAACTGATTTTCATAAAGAAGAATTAAATGATAATCAAAAGATAAGTTCCTTATATAATATGGTACCTAGTGATAATTTATATGTATTTAGTAATGCAAGTGATGTTTTAAATATTATTAATGGTAATAGTAGTGGAATTATATTAATGGGTTTTCCTCAAAATGAGTGGACAAATTATTATGCTAATATTCTAAATAAAGCGGCGATGGAATTAAAAGTAGATAAAATATATTATTATGATTTTTATAAAGACCGTGATGAGTCTAATGGGACTTATGAAATGATAGTAAATAAGTTAAAAGTATATGTTCAAGTAGATGATGAGGGAACAAAAGATATTCATGCGCCGACTGTTTTAATGGTTAAAAATGGGGAAGTTATTGCGTATTTTGATGATACATCAACAATGAAGGGAGAAGTAAAGCCTGAGGATTATTATAATGAATATCAAACTACTTTAACTTATGAAATGTTTAAAACTGCAATTAATGAATATATGAAATAAGGGGTAATTATGGAAGAAAATTTAAAAAATAAAATAGGTTTTTTTCTCTTTTTCTTTTTAGTTTTATTTCTTGGTGTAGGAGGTTATTTCTTTACTGATTATATGTTACAAAAAGAAGTATGTAATAAAGAAAATAAAATAGAAGAAAAGAAAGATTATAGAATCGATAAAGATAAAGACTATATCTATTTTATTAATAGTGAAACAATTAGTGAGGGAGCAGAAATATATTATCAAGATGTTGTAATTAATTTAAGTACCCAAGAAGTATTAACAGAAACTTTAGAAAAAGAAAATAGAATATATAAAGAAAGTATTAAGTATATAGATGATGAAGATGTCTATATAATGAGTGAAGATTTAATTAATTATAATAATGATAATATATATTCATTAACATTTAGAGAATATCAAACATATAGTTATGGTGATTATGTTAGTTTAATAATTAATGATTATAATTATACTTGTTTTGATTTAGTTACTTTTAATAAATCAAAAAGTTATGTATTTGATACAACAAATGGTAATGTAATTAATGAAAGTGATTTATTAAATTTATATCATACTAATATAGATAGTATTAAAAGTGATATTAGAGAATATTTAAATAGTAAGCAAGAAATAGTTGATGAAGAAGAATATTTAAAAATAGATGATACTTTAAATAATTTTACTAATTATGCATTATATATTGATAATGTTGGTAATTTATATATAAGTTTTCTTGTCAAAACATCAAAACAAGATTATAATGAAATTATGGAGGTTAATTAATGAACTTAAATACAGAAGAAAAAATGAAATCAACAATTGAGGCATTAGATAATAAATTATTAAGTATAAGGGCAGGAAGAGCAAATGCAGCGATGCTTAATGGAATTATGGTGGAATATTATGGTAGTCCAACGCCATTAAGTAGTGTTGCTAATATTACGGTACCGGAAGCAAGAAGTCTTTTTATAAAACCATTTGATCGCAGTGTTTTAAAAAATATTGAAAAAGCCATTAATGAATCAAATATTGGTATTGCTCCGAATAATAATGGTGAAATGATTATTTTGACAATTCCAGAACTTAATGAAGAGAGAAGAAAAGAATATGTTAAAATGGCTAAATCTATTGGAGAAGAAGCAAAAGTTTCTTTAAGAAATATTAGACAAGAAGATAATGAAAAGATAAAAAAGAGTGAACTTCCTGAAGATGAAGAGAGATTATATTTAGAAGATGTTCAAGAATTAGTTAATAAATATAATAAAATCATTGATGAAAAAATTAATGAAAAAGAACAAGAATTAATGCAAATATAGAAGTCCTAAAAAGGGCTTTTTAAAGTGCAACATTTTAATTTCAAAGTGCAAATATTGCACTTTGAAATTGTTTTAAACGGTGATATAGTTGTATATGCTCCGTATGAAACAATTATACTAGCCTTACAATATGATTTTGAAAAAGAAAAAGAATTTTCTTATAAAGATTTATCACTAGAAAAAATGGCAAACGTAATGGTGAGTGGGTAATTTTATAAAGAAAAATTAAATAGTCCTTAAAGGGGCTTTTTTTATAAAAAATATAGTTTTACGAAAAAATTGTGAAATTAGCACTCATAACTTGACAAGTGCTAAGCATAATATTATAATGAGATTAGCATTAAAAAAGAAAGAGTGCTAAAGGTGGTGATAAAGTGTTAATGGACGAAAGAAAAAAAGAATTGTTAAAAGAGATAGTAGAGAACTATGTAAAGACAGTTAAGCCAGTAGGTAGTAAATCGCTATGTAAAAAGTTAAATTGTTCTAGTGCAACAATTAGAAATGAAATGGCTCTTTTAGAAGATATGGGTTATATTGAAAAAAATCATATTTCTAGTGGGAGAATTCCTAGTGAGTTAGGTTATCGTTATTATGTAGAAAATCTAATGCGGCCAAAAGATTTAACTGGAGAAGACATGTTAAAATTGCAGACTATTGTATCTAATAATGAATTACAAGTAAGTGATGCAGTGACAAAATGTTTAGAAATAATTAGTGATTTAACGAATTATACTTCTGTTGTCTTAGGTAAAAATAGTGGTGATAATTTACTTAAACAAGTAAATATAATTGCATTAGATAGTAACCGAGTTGTGGCCATAGTTTGTACTGATAAAGGCATTGTCGAAAATAAACAATTTACTTTACCAATTAATACTAATCTAAATGAAGTAATTAAAGCAAGTGAAATGATTAATAAATTATTAATTGGTACACCAATTAATAAAGTTTCTGAAAAATTAGAGTTTGAAATTAAACCAGTTATATCAAAGAAAATTAAAAATTATGAAACAGTTTATAATATTTTCTATGATGCGTTCAATGATTTTTTAATGCATAATGGTAATATTCATGTATCGGGAAGAGTTAACTTATTAAAGGAGCCTGAGTATGATAAAAAAGAAGATATTAAAAGGTTAGCATCAAAATTAGAAGATGAAGAAATAACTGCCATGCTTAATAGTATTGGTGGTGGTGAAGATTTAAAAATATATATTGGTGAAGAAAGTAATTTTGATGATACAGTAACAGTAATAAAGAAAAATTATAAAATTGGTGGTGAAGAAGGTACAATTGCGATTATTGGTCCAAAAAGAATGGAATATGAAAGAGTTGTATCACTTCTTAATTACATGATAGATAAGATAGAGGGACAAAATGGAAGATAAAGAAAAAGAAATAAAATGTGAAGAACATAAAGAAAATTGTGACAAAAAACATTGTAAAGAAAAATGTGAAAAAGATAATTGTCATAAAAAGCATAATAAAGAAGTAGAAAAGTTAAAAAAAGAAAATCAAGAATTAAATGAAAAAGTATTAAGAATTTCTGCGGAAATGCAAAATATGAAAAGAAGATACGAAGAAGAAAT
This sequence comes from uncultured Bacilli bacterium, assembly GCA_944372545.1. GTDB lineage: Bacteria > Bacillota_I > Bacilli_A > RF39 > UBA660 > SIG200. The sequence continues at coordinate 4,664 of CALVZO010000025.1, forward strand.
ATCGAGAATATATAGATATGAAGGAGAAAGTTTTATTAAGAAAACATTAAGTGTGTTAGATAATTTTGAAAGAGCCATAAGTATGGACGATACTAATTTAGAAGATGAAGTATCAAAATTCTTAAGTGGATTTAAACTGATATACGGGGAACTTAAAAAGAATCTAAGCGACATTGGTGTTGAAGAAATAAAATGTTTGAATAATCCTTTTAATCCAGAGGCGATGGAAGCCGTTTTAACCGAGAAAGTAGAAGGTGTAGAAAGCGGTTTAGTCATTGATGTAATGTTAAAAGGTTATAAATATAATGATAAAATTATAAGACCAGCCATGGTCAAGGTAAGTGAATAGGAGATGATTAGAAATGGCAAAAATTATAGGTATAGATTTAGGGACAACAAATAGTTGTGTTGCAGTATTAGAAGGGGGAGAACCAAAAGTTATTCCTAATAGTGAGGGAAATAGAACAACTCCTTCAGTAGTGGCATTTAAAGGTGATGATGAATTAGTTGGAGAAACTGCAAAAAGACAAGCAGTAACTAATGTTAAAAATACTATTTCATCAATTAAGAGAAAAATGGGAACTAGTGAGAAAGTTGATGCTAATGGTAAGAAATATACACCAGAAGAAATTAGTGCTAAAATACTTTCTAAATTAAAGAAAGATGCTGAAAGCTATTTAGGAGAAAAAGTAACTAAAGCCGTTATTACAGTTCCTGCATATTTTAATGATGCTGAAAGACAAGCAACTAAAAATGCTGGTAAAATAGCAGGATTAGAAGTAGAAAGAATTATCAATGAACCAACAGCAGCAGCGCTTGCATATGGACTTGATAAACAAGATAAATTACAAACTATTTTAGTTTATGACTTAGGTGGAGGTACATTTGATGTATCAATTTTGGAACTTGGTGATGGTGTTTTTGAAGTTAAAGCAACAAGTGGTAATAATCGCCTTGGTGGTGATGACTTTGATGAGAGAGTTAGTGACTATATAGTTAGTGAATTTAAAAAAGAACATAATATCGATTTATCTAAAGATAAAATGGCAATGCAAAGAATTAAAGATGCAGCAGAAAAGGCTAAAAAAGATTTATCTGGTATGACTAATGCGCAAATTAGTTTACCATTTATTGCTCAAAGTGAAGAAGGTCCATTACATTTAGAAATGACTTTATCTAAGGCTAAATTTGAAGATTTATGTCGTGATTTATTTGATTCTACACTAGAGCCAGTAAGAAAAGCCTTGAAAGATGCTAAACTTACAAATAAAGATATAGATAAAGTAATTTTAGTTGGTGGATCAACAAGAATTCCTTATATTCAAGAATTAGTTAAGAAAGAATTAGGTCAAGAACCAAATAAAGGAGTTAACCCTGATGAAGTTGTTGCTATGGGTGCAGCAATTCAAGGTGGTGTTTTAACTGGTGAAGTTGATGATATCGTTTTACTTGATGTTACACCATTATCTTTAGGTATTGAAACATTGGGTAATGTTATGACTGTTTTAATTCCAAGAAATACAACTATTCCAACAAGTAAGAGTCAAGTATTTAGTACTGCTGCAGATAATCAACCAGCGGTTGATATTCATGTATTACAAGGTGAAAGACCTATGGCATCTGATAATAAGACTTTAGGAAACTTCCAACTTACTAATTTACCTCCAGCAAAAAGAGGTGTGCCACAAATCGAAGTTACATTTGATATTGATGCTAATGGTATTGTTAATGTTAAAGCAAAAGATTTAGGTACTCAAAAAGAGCAATCAATTACAATTACTGCTAGTACAAATTTATCTGATGAAGAAATCGATAAAATGGTAAAAGAGGCTGAGGCTAATAAAGAGGCTGATGAAAAGAAAAAAGAAGAAGCAGAAATTAGAAATAATGCTGATTCAATGATTTTCTCAACAGAAAAAGCCATTGAAGATTTAGGTGATAAAGTTGATGCTTCTGATAAAGAAAAGGCCGAAAAATTAGTTAGTGAATTAAAAGAATTACTAAATGGTAGCGATATTGATAAGATTAAAGAAAAAACTGAAGAATTATCAAAAGTTGCTATGGATTTAGCGGCTAAAGTATATCAAAATGTAAAACCAGAAGAAAGTACTGAAAAGGCTAATACTGATAGTAAAGATAAAAATGATGATGTTGAAGAAGCATCTTTTGAAGAAAAATAAAAATAATTATGGCTCTAGTTTGCTAGAGCCTTACATTTAGTTAGAAAGGATTTTTATGGCAAAGAAAAGAGAAGAATTTAGTAATGAATATAAATGGAACACAAAAGATTTATATGTAAGTGATGAAGAGGCTTTAAAAGATTTAGATAAATTAGATAAGGAAATAAAAGAATTTAAAGGTTATGAAAAACATATTTTAGATAGTAATATAACTTTATTAAATTTATTAAAATTAGATAGTAAAGTGTCCCAAAATATTGAAAAATTATATATTTATGCTCATATAAATCATGATGCTGATACTAATAATGTTAAATATCAAGAATTATTTGGCAAAGTACAAAATTTATATACTAAATATTTAGAAAATACATCTTTTATAGTGCCAGAATTACTAAAAAAAGATTATAAATTAATAGAGAAATACATTAAGGAAAATAAAGAATTAGAAGAATATAATCTTGTACTTAAAAATATATATCGAAATAAAAAACATGTTTTAAGTAAAAAAGAAGAAAAGATATTATCTAGTTATGCTAAAGTTTTTTCTCTTCCTGATGCCATAATGTCTAGTTTAACAGATAGTGATTTAGTTTTACCAAAAATAAAAGTTGGAAAAGAAAAGTTAGAATTAACTGAAAGTAATTATTCCTTATATATTAGAGATAATAATAGAGATATTAGAAAGCAAGCATTTACTAATTTACATGAAACTTATGGTAATTTTAAAAATACTTTAGCAAGAACACTTAGAGGAGAAGTAGAAAAAAATGTCATAAGTGCGAGTTTAAGAGGATTTAAAAATAGTTTAAACGCTTCTTTGTATCATTCGGAAATAGATACAAATGTCTATCATAATTTAATAAAGGGAGTTCATAATAATTTAGATGTTTTATATAAATATTGGGATTTAAAAAAGAAAATATTAAATTTAGATGAATTACATATATATGATACATATACAACAATAGATGCTAAAAATAACAAAAAATATAGTTATGAAGAAGCAGAAAATTTAATATTAGAAGTGGTAAAACCTCTTGGAGATACTTATGTTACTGATTTAAAAAAGGCATTTAATGATAAATGGATAGATTCATGTAATAATGAAGGTAAAAGAGGGGGTGCTTATTGTACTTGTGCCTATAATGCTCACCCTTATGTCTTATTAAGTTATGAAGGGGCTTTAGATGATGTATCGACTCTTGCTCATGAATTAGGACATGCCATGCATTATTATTACGCTTTAAGTAATCAAAAATATCAAGATTATGGCTATAGTATTTTTGTGGCTGAAGTAGCAAGTCAAGTAAATGAAATATTAATGAGTCGTTATTTACTAGACCATACTAATGAAAAATCTGAAAAAATTAAAATAATTGATGATTTATTACAAAAATATAAATCAACTATTTTTAGACAAACGATGTTTGCGGAATTTGAATTGTTTATGCATGAGTATGTAGAAAATGGGGGAATTTTAACTTATCAAAATATGTGTGATAAGTATTATGAATTAAATAAACTTTACTATGGAAATAATGTAGTAGTAGATGATTTAATAAAATATGAGTGGGAAAGAATACCTCATTTCTATATGAATTTTTATGTTTATCAATACGCAATTGGCTTTGCAGCAGCAATAAAACTTGCTAATAAAATCTATGAAGGCGATAAAGTTACGCGTGATAAATATTTAGAATTTTTAAAATTAGGTTCAACTAAAAATCCAATTGATTCTCTATTAGTTGCAGGTGTTGATATGAAAGATGTTCAAGTTTTAGATGATGCAATTAGTTTTATGAGTGATTTAATTAAAGAGTATGAATTGTTAATAGGAAGTGAAGAAAATGAATAATAAAAGAGATTATTACGAAATTTTAGGAGTTTCAAAAAACGCAAGTGATGAAGAAATTAAAAGAGCTTTTCGCCTTCTTGCTAAAAAATATCACCCAGATGTAAATAAAGAAGAAGGAGCAGCCGAGAAATTCAAAGAAATTGGTGAAGCCTATGCGATATTATCTGATAAAAATAAAAGGAGTCAATATGACCAATTTGGCCATGCTGCTTTTGATGGGGCTGGGGCAAATCCTGGCTTTGATATGGGTGATATAAATCTTGATGATATTTTATCTAATTTATTTGGTAATAGTTTTGGCTTTTCTTCATTTTCTTCTTTCGGCGGTAGTAGAAGAAGAAATGCTGCAAGACGTGGCGAAGACATATTAATGCGCATCAATTTAACTTTTGAAGAAGCCGTTAATGGTTGTAAAAAAGATATTAAAGTAAATGTTACCGAAAATTGCGATAAATGTAATGGTACTGGTGGCTTTGGTGAAGTTATTTGTCATACTTGTGGAGGAAGAGGAGTAGTTACTGAAGAACAAAGAACAATATTTGGGGTAATGCAAACTCAAAAAACTTGTCCTGAGTGTAAAGGAGAAGGAAAATCATTTAAAGAAGTTTGTTCTAATTGCAGAGGTGTTGGAAAAGTTACCAAAAATAAAACTCTAACTGTTACTGTTCCGGCGGGTATTGATACAGGTAATCAATTAAGATTAAGTGGCAAAGGTGAAGCCGGTACTAATGGTGGACCTAATGGTGATATTTATTTAGAATTCGTAGTGGCAGAGCATAAATATTTTGAAAGATCTAATGATGATATTTATTTAGAAGTACCAATTACTATTACTGATGCAATTTTAGGTTGCAAAAAAGAAATTCCAACTTTAACAGGAAGTGGTTTTATTGAAATTAAGCCGGGTACACAAAATTATACGAAGTTAAAATTAAAAGGAAAAGGTATTAAAGGCGTTAATAGTAAAACTAATGGTGATATGTATGTTGTAGTAAATATTTTAATGCCAACTAAATTAACGAGAAAACAAAAATCTTTATTAGAAGAACTTGCAGAAACTGATTTAGAAACAGAGCCAGAATTTAAAGAATTTAAAAAATATATAAAATAAAATGGGGAATTTTAGGGTAATCCCCTTTTTTTATGCGAAAAAATATAAAAAAAGTCCTTAAAAAATTGACATAAAAAGTTAATTTTAATATAATGTTTAATGTAAGGTGATGCTTATGATACCGATGGTTAAATTAAAAATGCGGGGAGTTTATAAAACATTTTTAACTTTAGTTGCTTTCCTTATTTTTGTAGTTGCAGCAGTAGGGGTAATTTCCCTTTTTTATAATAAAGTTTATGAACCAGATTCTGATATTGAAGTAAATGGTACTTTATCAATAAATTATATTGATGGTAAAAAAGTTTCTGTTATTGATAAAGAAACAATTAAATTCTCCATCACCAATAGTGGAGATGCAGTAAGTTATTATAATATTGGCTTTTTAAAAGTAAGAGGGAGTGGTACTTACCGGTTAAGTAGTGAAGATAAACTAATTTTTGAAGGCGAATTAAAAAGTATAGATGAACTAACTACAAATTATATAAGCATCGATTCCAAAGAAACAAAATTATATTCTTTAGAAATTCAAAATGAAGATTCTAGTAAAGAATTGACTTGTTCATTAAATATTAGAACACAAGAAGGAAAAATTGTAACTTTTGCTGATACAATATTAAATAATAATGAGCCATCTGATTTAGCATATACAAAAGTTGGTGATGAAATATCAACAGAAGATGAAGGCTTAATTAAAAGTTATGATGATATTGGTGTTTCTTATTATTTTAGGGGAAATGTTCAAAATAATTATGTGAGATTTGCCGATTTAACATGGCGTATTGTAAGAATTAATGGTGATGGGACGGTTAGATTAGTATTAGATGGTACTACAGATACTTTAGCCAGTTATTATAATAGTGAAACAGTAGATTACACTTATCCCAATTCGGCAATTTTAGAACATTTAGAAGGCTGGGAGAGTATTTATTTAAGTAGTTATACTAATTATTTAGCAAATACAAAATTTTGTAATGATATAACTGAAGAAGATTATACTTATAATTCCTATACAAGAATATTTACTAATAAAATTCCGACTTTAAATTGTTTAGGAGAAAGTTACACATCTGTAATTGGAACACTTACAATTGATGAAGTTATCTTAGCGGGAGCCAACACTTTATATAGTAATACTAGTTATTATCTATACAATAGTGATATCGATAATACTTGGTATACAATGAGTGGCGCTAAGGGTGGTGAAGGTTTCATTAATATGTTTATGGTTGATAGTAATGGTATAATTAGAACTGATATTAATGGAAATATGTTTTATAATGTGAGACCAGTTATTAATTTAATTAAAAATACTGAAGTTACTGGAGATGGAACAATAAATAACCCGTATAAAATTAGCGAAAGTAATTGATTAGTGTAAATAGCAATGTTATAATAAGTGTCAATATTTGTTTAAATGAATGTAAAGTAAACGTTAGACACTTATTTTAATTTACACTAAGTGGTAAAATGTTATTGTGGTGGTAATAATGAATTTATTAAATGATATAATTAAATTTCTAAAATGTTTAAGTTTTGTTGATATTGTATTTTTTGTTGCGATAATAACTCTTTTAATTTTATTAGTAACCTTAGTGTATTTTATCAATATTAATAAAGATATATTAAATGAAGATGATTTTTTTCCACCAAACGATAATTCTAAAAAAGAAGATGTTATAAAAAGTGTAGAAGTAGTTCAAAAAGAAGAAGTAATTCCTGAAAAAATAGAAGAAGAATACAATGATGAAGAAGGAGAACTACTAGATTTAGAAAGTTTAACTAAAAAGTTAAAGGAAGAACAAACAGAGAGAATATCTTGTAATGAATATGAAAAAGATCAAGAAGAAAAAGCGATTATTAGTTATGATGAGTTAGTTCAAAAACATAATAATTATCGAATTAATTATGAAAAAGAAGAAATTATTGATGATTTAATAGTTAAAAAAGTTAATTTAAGTAATTTAGTTAATAATGAGAAAATAGAAGATACTAAAAGAGAAGTTAGAGTTATTAGTTATCAGAAAGAAGAAGCATTTTTAAATGCTTTAAAAGAACTTAATAGTTTATTAAATTAAAGGGTGGTTTTATGAAGTTTTATATTGAAACTTTTGGCTGTAAAGTAAATACATATGAATCTAATTTTATAAAAAAATCCCTTATTGAAGAAGGATTTTTTTATGCTGATAGTCTATTAGATGCCAATATAGTTATAGTAAATACTTGTACAGTTACAAATATGAGTGATACAAAATGTCGCAAATATATTAGAAGGGTTAAAAGAGAAAATCCTAATGCTATTTTAGTTGTAGTAGGGTGTAGTGTCCAATATAATCCTGATGTTTATAAGGATATGTCTATTGATATATTACTTGGTAATAGATATAAATCTAAATTAGGTATGCTTATTAAAGGTTATTTAGTAACAAAAGAAAAATATCAATTTATTGAAAATTCAAGAAAATTAGATTTTGAAGACATGCGAATTAATAATTTTGATCATACAAGAGCATTTATTAAAATTCAAGATGGTTGTGATAATTTTTGTTCTTATTGTATTATTCCTTTTGTAAGAGGAAGTATTCGTTCGAAAAATTTTGAATTAATCAAAAAAGAAGCTGAAGATTTAGTGAAAAATAATCATTATGAAATAGTTTTAACTGGTATTCATACGGGGTCATATAATGATAATGGACATGATTTAGTTGATGTTATAAATGAATTAAGTAAAATTGAAAATTTAAAAAGAATTAGATTATCAAGCGTGGAAATTACCGAATTAAATGATAAGTTTTTTACAATGCTTAAAAATAATCCCAAATTCTGTAATCATTTACATATACCTCTTCAGTCTGGTAGTAATGAAGTATTAAAAAAAATGAATAGAAAATATGATATGGCTTATTTCTTTCAGGTTATAGAGAAAATAAGAAGTATCCGTCCTGATATTTCGATAACTACCGATATAATTGTAGGGTTTCCAGAAAGCAGCGTTTCTAACTTTGAAGAAACTTATGAAAATGCTTTAAAACTAAGATTTAGTAAAATGCATGTATTTCCTTATTCAAAAAGAAATGGAACTAAGGCAAGTTTAATGAAAGAAATTGATGGATTAGAAAAAACTAGAAGAGTTCATAAATTATTGGAATTATCAAATTATTTAGAAGAAGAATATCAAAAAAAGTTTGTTGGCAAAAAGGTTGATGTTTTAATTGAAGAAGTAAATGATAATGTAAGTGTTGGTCATACTTCTAACTATTTAAGAGTAGAAATAAATGAAAAACTTCTAAAAAATCAAATATATGAAGTAATTTATAAGTAGATAAAAAATAATCACAAAAGTTAAAGTGTGATTATTTTTTTGATACTAAAATTTTCGATATAAACCAATTGCTTTTCCTAATATAACACAATTATCTAAGATAATCGGGTCCATTGTATCATTTTCTGGTTGCAAGCGAATATGTCCTTTTTCTTTATAAAAAGTTTTAATTGTTGCTTCATTTTCCATAGTCATTGCGACAACTATATCACCATTTTTAGCGGTACTTTGTTTTTGCACTATAACGTAATCGCCATCGTAAATACCAGCATTAATCATACTTTCACCACTGACATGTAAAGTGAAGACCGTTTCTTTAGCCGGAATTAGTGAAGCCGGAATATTAAAGAACTCATTAGGTTGTTCAATCGCAGTTATTGGTGAACCTGCTGTTATTTTTCCTAAAAGAGGAACCTTTATAACATCTTCATTACTCTCAATATATTCGTTATCTCCGATAACCTCAATTGTTCTAAATTTATTGCTTGTTGTTTTTATATAACCTAATTGTTCTAAGTTTTTCATATGGACAAATACTGTCGCCGGACTAGATAAATTTACACCTTTACATATTTCTCTAATTGCAGGGGGATACCCATGATCTGCAATATATTTTTTAATAAAATCTAAAACTTCCTTTTGTCTTTTTGTGATTTCTGTTCCTTTCATGTAGACCTCCTAAATTCATTTTACACTAAGAATTGTAAAAAGTCAAACAATTGTTTTAATTTTTCTTGACACAAACATTTGTTCTTGATATGATGGGTATGTAAGAAGGAGTGATATTAGATGAAAAAAAGTTTAGTTAACATTGGAGGAGCCATTTTATTTTATTCGGTTATTGTATTTGGTATATTGCTCTTGAATATAAGATTTAAGTATTTAAATGATTTAGAAATCGAAAAAAATCCGAATAATTATGTGGCAATGAATAAGTAATTCATTGTTTTTATTTTAATTTAATATTATAATGGTATATGAGGTACAATATGAAAAAGAAAATTTTAATAATGTATGCACGCTATGGCTCTGGTCATAAATCTATTGCTGAATATGTAGCCAAATATATTGAAGAACATAATGATTCAGCCGATGTTATGGTCCTAGATATGACTGATTATGCTAATGGCATTGGTAAATTCACAGTTAAAATAATGGATTTTGTATCTAAATATCGACCTGCACGAGTTTTTGATATATGTTATGAATTAATGGACCATAAAATATCTGCTTTAGGTCACAATAAATTTACCAAAAAATGTTATGACAATAAAAAATTAAGAGAAGTTATTACTAAGTTTAATCCCGATGTTGTTGTTTCCAGTCATTTTTACTGTAGTAATATAATTAATTATTATAATGATTTAGAACTTATTGATGCTAAATTATATACAATTATAACTGATTATAGGACTCATGAGTGGTGGACTAAAAATCATAAAAAAGAAACAGGCTATATTGTTGGTAATGAAATAGTAAAACAAGAATTAATTAAAAGAGGGGTAGATGGTAAGAAAGTTCATGCTTTCGGGCTACCTTTAAATATAAATGAATTAAGTAAGTTAGAAAAAACAGATAAAATATTATCAAGATATAATTTAAAAGGAAATAGAAAAGTTTATTTATTCTTTGGTGGTTCGACAGCAGGAAGTATGTACTATTTTGATTATTTTAAAACTGTTGCTAAATTAAATTTAAATGCCGACATTATTTTTATAAGTGGTAAAAATGCTAAATTAAAAGTGAAAGCAGAAGAGTATGTAAAAATTAAAAATATAAAAAATATTCAAGTTTTAGGATACACAAATGATGTCTTTAATTTAATGAAAATAAGTGACTTAGTTATAACAAAACCTGGGGGAGCAACAGTGACAGAATGCTTAGAAATGCATAGGCCGATGCTCTTAATTCCTGGTGTAGGTGGTCAAGAAAAATATAACGCTAAGTTTGTCGCTAATAAAAAGTATGGTATTAAAGTAAGAGGGTTATGGGGTTTTAAAATCTGGCTAAAAAGATTAGAAATAAGTCCTGATATTATGACAAAAATGAAAAAAAGATTAGATAGTCAAAGTAAAAATAAATCAGCAGAAAAAATCAATGATTTGATAATGAAAAAATAAGAGGTAAAATATGAGTAAAATAGATAATATATTAATTAATAATTTAAAATCAATAACTTATGATATGTTAAATGAAGGAAATATTCATGATTATAAAATTATATCTTGTGCAACATTGTTTTATAATTTATATTTAAATCATTTAATATATTTAAGTGATAATCCTAACTATGTTAATCGGGACCGAGTAATAGTTAGTAATAAATATTTACCTGCATTTTATGCAACACTTAGTTTATTTGGCTATGACATAAATTCTGATAATTTAAAAGAGTATAAAAAATTAAATTCTGGATTAAATGCTTATAATGATCCTAAAAATATTGGTATCGAAATAGGCTCTTTTAATGTTGATGTAGTATCTTCTTCAGTAGGTATTGCTATTGGAGAAAGATATTTAGAAAATTTAATTAAAGTAGAAAATCCTAAATGTGATTTAATAAATTTTCATACCTATAGTATTGTAGATTTAGAAGAATTAGAAGTAGGAAGTTCTATAGAAACCCTTAATTATATAAGGCGCGAAGAATTAAATAAACTAGTTATAATAGCCATCAATAATACTTATGATAATAAAGATATAGATATATTAGAAAGAAAATATTTATCTTTATCTTTTGATGTAATAAAGGTTAAAAATCATGACAATTTTAGTGAAATAGACAGTGTTATTGATGAAGCCAAAAGAAGTAGAAATAAAACTACTATAGTTATAATTAATAATAAAGATAAAGAAATAGATAGTGACTATATAAATAATTTAAGAATTAAGTATAAAATAGAAATTCCTTATACTTATCCTAAAGAAGAATTAAAAAGTATTAAAGATATAGCAAGTAAAAGAATAAATAAAATTATCACAAAATGGCAAAAAAATTATACTGAATATAAGAGTGATTTAAAAGTAAAAGAAATATTAAATTTCTTAGAAAATAAGACTATTTCTTTCGATTTTAAAAGTGAAAATTATCGTATAAATGATAACTATTTAGAAGAATTAATTAAAGGTAATAGTAAAATGTTTAATATTTTTACAAGTAAAAGTCCTTTTACTTTAGCATTAAGTAGTGATTTTTCTAAAACATTATGTGAAATAAATAAATCTCAATTAATGAGTAAAGAAAACCCTTTAGGAAGAAATTTATGTTTTTCTAATAATATAATGACTATGGGTGGAGTATCTTTAGGACTTGCTTCCCTAGGTTTTAAAGTGTTTGTAAGTACTCCTTTAATATTAAGTAATTATTTAAATCCTTTTATTAAAAATAGTACAATGTTTAATTACCCAATAACTTATATATTTACCCAAGATTCATTTTTAAGTGAAGAGGCATTAGTACCATACTCAGAAATTAATAATTTAAGATTATTGAATAATATTTTAGTCTTTAGACCGTGCGATATTAATGAAGTAATTGGTATATATGAAATAATTAGTAATTATCATAAAGTTAGTGTAATTATCATTAATAGTGAAAAAACTAAAAAATTAATTGGAACTAATCCTAAATATGTAGTGGCGGGTGCTTACCGAGTAAGAAGAGAAAGAGGAGATGTAAACGGTATAATTTTAGCAACCGGCAGTGAAGTATCTCTTGCTTTAGAAATTGCTGAAGAATTAATTCCATATGGCATCGACTTACGCGTAGTATCAATGCCTAGTCAAGAATTATTTAAAGTACAAAGTGAACGTTATAAATATTCATTATTACCAAAAGAGTTAAAAACTTTTGTTATTGAATTTGGAAGTATATCTACTTATTTAGAATATACTCAAAATGAAGAATATATTTTTGGTCTAAAAAAATATAGTCAAAATGGCACAAAATTAGAATTATTAAATGATCATAATTTAAATAAAGATTATATTTTAGCCAAAATAGTAGAATTAATGAAAAAGTAATTAACAGACATAATTAGACATTTTTTACTAAAGTTATTAGTTATAATGTCTATAGGGTGATAAAATGAGAACATTTTATATATTTAAAATCAAAAAAGAAATGGCTATTATTACAAGAGATACCCCTTATAATCTTTACAGAACAATAGAACATCTGTATTATGTTGATGAATATAATATGGGTGTTTCTTTTAAATTGTATAATGATATATTTAGCACTTTTAATAAAGAATATGTAGATAAAAAAATATATAGTTTGTTTCGTAATTATAAATATTATATATATGATAATGAAAAGCATATGATAATTAATAAATATCGTCCTGAAAATACTTATTTAAAAGTATATAAAAGTCATATTATATTAAAAAGTGATATTATTAAGCCAACACTTTTATTAAATTATTTAATGAGTGAAGATTTATTTGTCTGTGATTTTAAAAATAAAGATTATTTTTGGTTAAATGAATTTGTGAGATAACTATTTTTATGTTAAAATTATATAGTGATAAGTATGAAGTTTAAATTAAATGATTATATAATAGAGTATGAAATAATTAGAAAAGATAATAAGAATCTTTATTTTCGTATTGATGAAAATTGTAAATTAATAATTACTGCGCCAAGATTTATTACAGATATGGATGTTAAAAACTTGATTACTAAAAATTCTTCAGCAATATTAAAAATGTATGAAAATGCTTTAGTAAGAAGTGAGAGAAACAGTTTATTTTGGTATTTAGGTAATGGTTATAAAGTAGTATTTGATAATAGAGTAAGTGAAGTTACTTTTGAAGGTGATACAATAATTTGTCATGATGAAGATAGTTTAAATGAATTTTATAATAGTGAGTGTGAAAGAATATTTAAAGAAGAAATTGAAGTATGCAAAAAGTGTTTTTCTGAATTACCAGAGTTTACTTTAAAGTTAAGAAAAATGCGAACAAGATGGGGAGTTTGTAATGTTAGAAAAAATATTATTACTTTAAATACAGAGTTATTAAAGAAATCTATTCCTTTAATTGATTATGTTATAATTCATGAAATGGCGCATTTTTTTGAAGCAAATCATAGTAAAAACTTTTGGAAAATAGTAGAAGCCGCGATTCCTGATTATAAAGCAAAAAGAAAAGAATTAAGGTATTAAGGGGGCTATTATGAGTGAATATTACAAATATTTTAATGAAATTATTGAAAATACTTATGATTTAGTTAGTCCTATAGTAAAAGAGATAAATAATATTGGTGCTTGTCCCAATTGTGGGGGACATTATATTAAGGGTACATGTAAATATTGTCGAACTAAAAATGAAAAATTAGAACAATTAGTAAATGATTTAGAAATTTATTTAAAGAGTCTATTAGAAAAGTTAGAAAATCTCCCAATTAAAAATATAAATATTAATAAACTTTTTAATCTTTTATATACATGTAAAAATATAGAAGATAGTCTTTTAAATGAATTATTTACAAAATACAACTATGAAGAAGTATTTCAACATTTTTTTGAACAAAATCTTGAAAGATTAAATAATTGTGATAATGAATTTACTCCTTTAGAAATGGAAGTATTTGAAACGGCAATAAGTGTAAATAAACACCCAGAGTTAAATAGGGTATATGATTTCTTTATTCGTAATGCTTTGCTTAAAAAACAAAATGTTAGTTTTGATAGTTTTTGCATAGTTATAAAACATTTTACTGAGAGTCAAATGAAAATTGTTTACCCAACAGTAAAATGCCAAATAGTAGAAAAAATTCCTTATAAAATTTGTAATAGTAAGGTTGTCGGAGAAAGTTCTTATAACAAAATAACTTTGTCTAAGGAATTAGTAAAAGAATTATATAATAATGAAAATTTTGAGATTTTAATTACCATTTTTCATGAATTAATCCATACGATGCAATGGAAAGAAATTTTTACCAGTAAGGATATAAAAGCAATTACACCACTTATGATGACTGAATTAATGGAGTATATTTTAACTAGAGAAGTAAGTGGTTATTATAATGAAAATTATGATAAAATATCTTATGAAAATGAAGCTAATTCTTCTGGTTTATATATTTTATACTTATATTTTAATAAGATTAATTTTAATTATTATAATGGTGAAATTTTTAAAAAAAGAATGGAATATTGTCAAGAAGAAATGGAAAATAAAATTAGAACAGTAAATGGTACTATAACTACAGTAACAGATGAATTTAATAAACTTATTCAAAAAAGACCAGATTTATTAAAGAAACATATATTACTAAATTATTTATATAAAGTAGATGGAGAAGAAGTAGTTTTAAAGACTGCTGATGAATTAATGAAAGATAAAGAAAAAATGTTAAGTAATTCTAGTTTAAATGACCAAGATAAAGCAACAATACAAGATTTTTATGAAAAAGAAATAGAATTATTGTCAAATAATAACACTTTTAGTATACTTTAGGTGGTGAGGTTATGTACATAAGTAGTTTAAATAATGAAAAAGTAAAGTATTGGGAAAAATTAAAAGTAAAAAAATATCGGGACAGAGAAAAATTATTCTTAATTGAGTCAACTCACTTAGTTATGGAAGCACTTAATTTAGGTATTCTAAAAGAAATAATTACAACAGAAGAAAAAGAATATGCAGTACCTACTTATCAAGTATCTATGAGTATTATGAAAAAGTTATCTAGTCAAACGAGTAGTACCAAAATAATTGGAGTAGCAAAATTACTTGAAGAAAAGGAAATAGAAGGAAATATTTTATTATTAGATAATTTACAAGATCCAGGTAATTTAGGTTGTATTATAAGAAGTGCTTGTGCTTTTAATTTTAAAACTATTATTTTAAGTAATACTTGTGTTGATTTATATAATCCTAAAGTAATTAGAGCCACTGAAGGTATGCTTTTTCATGTAAATATTATAAGAGGTAACTTATTAGATATTATAAAGAATTTAAGTAAAGATTATTTATTAGTAACTACAGATGTATGTAATGGAAAAGATATAAAGACATTAAAATATAAAAATATTGCCATAGTAATTGGTAATGAAGGCTCAGGAGTAAGTGAAGAAGTATCTTCTTTATGTCAAGAAAAAGTAAATATTAAAATGACTAATGTTTGTGAATCATTAAATGCTTCAGTATCAGCAAGTATATTAATGTATGAGGTTTATCATGAATAATTATATTTATATTGGCAAAATAATTAATACTTTTGGTATTAAAGGAGAATTAAAATTAAGAAGTGATTTTGAATATATAAATGAGGCTTTAAAAAAAGGTAATACTTTATATATTGGGGAATATAAACAAAATGTCTTATTAGAAGATGCTAGGTTTCATAAAAACAATTATTTAATTAAATTAGAAAATTTAAATAATATAAATGATGTATTAAAATATAAGGGTTTAAATGTATTCATAAATAGAGAAGATTTAAAACTTAATGAAAATGGTTATTTAATGCAAGATTTAATTGGGTTTTCTGTATATGATAATGATAAATTAATCGGTGTAGTAATAGATTATGAGCGTATTAGTAATTATTACTTATTAAAAGTAAAGAGTGAAAAAGTATTTTATATACCGATGGCATCAGATTATATTATAGAAGTATTACTAAATGATAAAAAAATAATTACTAAAGGGGGAAGTGATTTAATATTATGACAATAGATATTTTAACTTTATTTCCAAATATGTTTAATGGTATTTTAAATGAATCAATTATTAAAAGGGCAATTAATAATAATCTTGTTAAGATAAATGTTATTGATTTTAGAGCCTATTCTACTTTTAGCAATATGCAAGTAGATGATACGCCTTATGGTGGAGGTAAGGGCATGGTTTTAATGTGTGAACCAGTAGTAAGGGCAATTGAAGATTTAAAAAAAGAAGATTCCCTAGTAATTCTTACTTGCCCGCAAGGAAAAACTTATAATGAGAAAATGGCGTTTGATTTAAAAAAATATAAACATTTAATAATCGTATGTGGTCATTATGAAGGATATGATGAGAGGATTAGAAATTTTGTTGACTTAGAAGTAAGTATTGGTGATTATATATTAACGGGTGGAGAAATACCAGCGATGGTTATTGTAGATTCAGTTACAAGATTACTAGAAGGAGTTATAAAAGAAGAATCTTATTTTGAAGATTCATTTACAAATAATTTACTTGATTATCCAACCTATACTAAGCCAAGAGATTTTCGTGGACTATTAGTTCCTGAAGTCTTACTTAGTGGAAACCATGAAAAAATAAAAGAATATCGCTTGCAAGAACAAATCAAAAGGACAAAAGAAAGACGCCCAGATTTATTAAAGAGGGAAAATGAAAAATAAGTTAGAAAAAATTAATAAAGAGTTTTTAATCGTCGAAAAAGAAAATGAAGAAGCATTTATAATAACTAAGGGGGAAGAAAAATTAATTTTACATGATAAATTGATTATTCCAAAAGTTATTGATAAGAAATTTAATGAAAAGTATCGAAGACTCTTATATATTATTATAGATATTAATGAAAGCGATAGTGATAATGAAAGTGATATTTATCTTGTAAAAGAGAATATTGAAGAATTAAGAGAGTTAATTCTAAAAAAGTATGCTAAATACATAAAAAAAGATGTATTGAATAAATATTTAAAGATGTTATTAATTTTAGAAGGCAAAATAGTTACTAAAAATAGAGGAAAAAGAGTAAATTTTTAGACTAAAGTCCGTTTTTTGAACAGATTTTTAATTTTTCAATTTAAATGCCGTAATTTATAAGAAAAACGGCAATAAGGTTGATAAATATTGTTGGATATTATAATAAATTGATAAATTTTTACATACTAAAATTAACGGAGTTATGTCCGTTTTTTAAACTTAATGCCGTATTTTTTTTAAAACGGATTTAAAATTAGCAATATTTTATTTATAATTTTTTAAAAATATTATATAATTAATTAGGTGATTATAATGGATTATATAAAATATATTATCTTAGGTATTATTCAAGGTATAACAGAGCCTCTTCCTATTTCTAGTAGTGGACATATATTTTTATTTAAAAATTTACTTAATACAGAAGTATTTAATACTCTAAATTTTGAAATAATTTCTAATTTTGGCTCATTTATTGCTATCTTATTTATATTTCGTAAAGATATTTTAGAATTAATTAAGAATTTCTTTAATTATTTATTTGGTAAGAAAAAAAGTAATCAAGATAAAGATGGTTTTATGTATATCATTAAATTAATTATTAGTACTATTCCTGTTGGTATTACTGGTATACTTTTTAATGATTATTTAGAAAGTCATTATACTTCTCTAAAATTTTTAGCCATGTCTTTTTTACTTACTGCTTTAATGCTTTTCCTAGTTAAAAATATTAAAGGCACTAAAAAAAGTCAAGATATTACTTTTAAAGATGCTGTAATTATTGGTTTATTTCAAGCAATTACTATAATTCCTGGTATTAGTAGAAGTGGTACAGTTTTAGTAGCGTGTCTTATTTGTAAACTTGAGCGAAGTGATGCTTTAAAATATACTTTTATGATGTATTTTCCCGTAAGTGTTGGAACAATGTTATTAAAAGTTCCTGATTTAATTAGTACTGAAGTTAGTTTACTACTTCCTTATTTATGTGGTATGTTAGCATCTTTAATAGTTACATACTTCTCATATAAATGGCTAAGTGAATTAGTTAAAAAAGGTGATTTATGGAAATTCTCTATTTATTGTATCTTTTTAGCAATTTTTATTTTTATATATTTTCGTTAAAATTTAAGTTTGTTTAGTAATGTAAAAAGGTTAGGAATGTCCCTAACCTTTTGTATTTTTTATATTAAATTATTTAGTTTTTATTAATTAAATATACCTAAATAATATTTTTTCTTGCCCTTTTTAATTAATATAACTTTGTTATCAATGGCATTACTCTTACTAACTATATAGTTATTATCAGTAATTTTTTTATTATTAATACTTATTGCATTGCCACTAATTAACTCTCTTGCTTCTCTTTTACTCTTACAAATATTTCCACTTATAAGTAATTCTTCTAAAATAGCATTATCATCAATCATTATTTTTTCCATATCTTTAAAATTATTTAAAATATCTTCACTAGATAAATTAATTATATCTTCATTAAATAAAGATTTACTCATTAATTCTGCTTTTTTGGCTTCATCATTTCCATGTAAAAATGTTATTACTTCTCTTGCTAAAGTTTTATGAGCAATTCTTTCTTCTGGTTTTTCTTTTTGTATTCTTTCAATTTCTTCAATTTCTTCTCTACTTAAAAATGTAAATATTTTCAAATAATCAATAACCATTTCATCTTCAACATTAATTAAATATTGATATAATTCATAACTACAAGTTTTATTTTTATCTAGCCATAAAGCATTACCTTCACTTTTGCCAAATTTTTTACCATCTTTTGTAGTAACTAACGGCATTGTAAAAGCATATGCTTCACCACCCGTTTTTCTTTTAATTAAATCAATTCCTGCCGTCATATTTCCCCATTGGTCAGAACCTGCAACTTGTAAAGTACAATTCTTTGTTGCATATAAATGAAGAAAATCTAGGGCTTGTAAAATCATGTAAGAAAATTCTGTATAAGTAATACCAGTATCTAATCTTCTTCTTATAATATCTTTATCTAACATATAATTGATATTAAAATATTTTCCATAATCTCTTAGGAAATCTAAAGCATTAATATCTTTAGTCCAGTCATAATTATTAACGATTTCAAATCCAAATAATTTTTTCACTTGTTCAGTAAGTCCTT
Source organism: uncultured Bacilli bacterium (assembly GCA_944372545.1). GTDB lineage: Bacteria > Bacillota_I > Bacilli_A > RF39 > UBA660 > SIG200. The sequence goes on from CALVZO010000025.1 coordinate 23,935, forward strand.
CAATATTATGATTTATTTCTTCAATACTCTTCATTTCTCTTTCGCTAGTAGGTCTAGGGTCACCAATTCTGCCAGTTGCTCCGCCAATTAAAAGAATTGGATTATGCCCCGCTTCTTTTAATCTCTTTGAAATCAAAAAAGATGATAAATGCCCTAAATGGAGACTATCTCCAGTTGGATCTGTCCCAATATAAAAGGTAAGTCCTCCATTATTTAATTTTTCTTCTAAAAGCGGACTAGATATATCTTTAATTAATCCTCGCCATTTTAAATCTTCATATAATGTCATAAAATTTCCTTTCTAATAAAAAAATTCATAAATTAATCTAAGGACGAGTTTCCCCGCGGTACCACCTTAATTTATGAATTATCATACACTTTATTTACAATATCGCTGTAATGCGTTTTAGTTCCAGAGTCGTAAATTCCTTCATCACTAACAACCAAATTATACTATTTATTTTTTTATAAATCAATACCATCAATGCTTGTTTCATAAATCCAATTTTTTATATCTTCATTATCATTAGTTTCATAAAATTTAATTAATTTTTCAAAGAATACTTTTTGATTTACTTGCGAAATAGAAATGATACCACAGCCATTATCAATCATTATTTTATTGGCAAAAAGCATACCTACTCTTTTATTACCATCAATAAACATTTGTCTTCTCATAATCCATAACATAACCTCTATTGCAATTTCTGTTTTAGATTTTTCGCTATCTTTAAGAATATCTTCTAATTCTTCTTTAATTTGACTTTCTATTGGAAACTGAGGTTTCCAACTTGTTCCACCAATATTGACTGGTGTAGACCTTAATACACCTAAATTTTCATTTAAAACTAATTTATCACAAGTTATTTTATGTAAATATGTTAACATTTTATAATCGTACTCTATATCTTCATTTTCAATAATAAATCTCCAAGCATATTTTAAATTATTTATTGCTATTATTTCATCGATTTTAAGATTATTTACAATGCCACCATCATATATTGCTTGAGTTTCTTTATAACTTATTTTAATTCCTTCTAAATTAGCACTCTTCCAAATATAATCAACAATATTTCTTTTGGCAATAAATAAATTTTGACTTTTTGTTAAATTAAATTTATTTTCCATATGAAATTATTTTATAAATCAATATCAACATTATGATATATTTCAGTTACATCATCAATGTCATCAAGCATATTATATAATTTAATAAATACTTCTTTATCTTCATCATTTAAAGTTGTTTTTTCTTTTGGAAACATACCAATTTGGTCTATTTCGTAATCTACATTAGGAATTAAATTTTCTATAGTGTCCTTAACTTTATTATGATCATTAGGATTCATCGTAATTGTAATAAATCCATCTTCATCTTCAAAATCAATAATATTTATTCCTTCATTTAATAAACTTTCGAATAATTCCTCACTTTTTTCACTCTTAAATGATAATACCCCTAGATAATCATAGTTGTAAGAAACAGAATTAGTTACTCCTAAACTTTTATTAACTTTATTAAAGGCCGCTCTTACAAGTCCAACTGTTCTATTAACATTATCTGTTAAACATTTAATAATTAAAGTTGAATTAGCGGGTCCAAATCCCTCATAAATAACTTCATGATAATCTTCTCCTCCAACTCCTTTGGCTTTATCAATTGCTCTATTAATAATATCTGTCGGTACTTGATTTTTTTTCGCTTTATCAACAATTCTTTTTAAATTGATATTAGCCTCAATTTCTGGTACTCCATTTTTAGCAGCAAGATATATTTCTTTAGCAAAAGTTGTATATAATTTTCCTTTTGCTGCTCCTGTTTTTTGAATACTTGCTTTTCTTACTTCATATGCTCTTCCCATAATAACCTCCTAAATTATTTTTAAATTAGCAATAAATTCATAAACAAAATGTTTCTTATTTATTGTTTTAATTTTTCTTATTTGTTTTAATATTTTATAAATTTCAAAATATGTCATATCTTCTTTCATCATAACATACTCTAAAGATTTAATAATTAATTCTTTATTATTTTTAGTTTTAAAATATTTAAGACATCTTTTATATAAATCTTTATCAACTTTTCTTACCAACATATTATATAATAACATTGGCATTTTTTGAAAGATAAAATTGTAACCATCATAATTTTTTACTACTTTTAATGTATCATAATAGCCTAATTTAATATTTTCATTTATTTTCTTTTTATTAACATTTAATGTACTTCCTAAATATTTAGATGGTACTATTCTTATAATTTTCTTTTTATCTGTATCTTTTATTTTTTGCTTAAAACCTATACCTTGGATTTCAATGGAATAAATTTTATCATAACCTTTATTAAGTAACATGTTAATAGGGTTATTATCATAAAAGCCACCATCAATATAGTAATTATCATCAACTAATTTTTCCATTTTAAATACTGGCAAATTACAACTTGCTAAAATATATTCGGGGATTTTTCCCTTTTTCATATCTTCTTTAAATAAGTATAGTGGTTTTAAATCTTTAACTCTTACTGTTACTAAACCAAAGTCCATTTCACTATTTCTAATTTCTTCTTCATTAATCATTTCTGCTAAAATGTTTTTTAAATTATTATTACTTATTCCTTTATTTTTTAATATTAAAGTCATTTGTTCAATCCCATAAACTAATTCTTTAAATTTTTCTTTATTATTAACACTATCTGTATATTTAGTATTGAAATTTAATAAGGCTCCAACATCTACATTTTTCCAAAAATTATATAGTTCTGCTTCTTTTTTGGCACAAATTAAAGCCGCATTAAAAGACCCAATTGATGTTCCTACAACACCATCTATTTTTACATGGCATTTTTTTAGGGCTAAATAAGCCCCTACTTGGTAAGCACCTTTAACACCACCACCTGCTAAGACCAAACCTGTCATTATTCACACCCCTTTATTTTTTTAAAAATATTAATGGTTTTGCTAATAATCTTTGTAACTTTCTTTTCTTACCCTTCTGTTTTAATCTTCTAAAATAATTATATAATGTATCATTTTGATAATGAATTATTTTTTCTAATTCATCACTATCTAATAATATTGGACTTCTATAATCTTTATCTAAAAATGTTCTTGCTAAAAAATATTTCCAACTAATACCATAATTAATTAATATATTTTTTAGAATATCATCATATTTTAGTCTTCCATTTAATCCCATACCAACATTATATATCTTTTTATTAAGTTCTTGTTTATAATCAATGGCCCTAACAAAAGCATAAGCAGCATCTTGATTAGTAGTAACTTCTACAAATAAATTTTTCTTAACATGATACATAAATGGTTCATGCTCTATATTATTTAATACTAAAGGTAAACGGAAAATAGTATAATTTTTTAATTTTTTCTTAATCAAATTTTCTGCTCGATATTTATTTAAACTATAATTTGATAAATTATCAACAATTATTTTTTCTTTAACTGTAGCACTTAAAGTTTCATCATATAAACTAGTAGTTGATGCATATATCAAAAAACAACTAGGATTATAATAATTAATGGCTTTAATAATATTCTCTGTCCCAGAATAATCAATAATATCTCCTAGTTTACTAGAAAAATCACTAAATGGTGGCATAATTGATGCTAAGTGTATTACATAATCATGTCCTTTAATAAGGGCTTCTACTAAAATTGGGTCATTAACATCACCAAAAATTATATTAATTCTCTTTCGATACTTTTTTAATTTTTTTTGAGTTTTTTTATTTTTTAAATCTAAGGCTGTTATTTCATATTTTCCTTCACTTAATAAATATCTTATTACATATTCGCCAATACTACCTGCAGCCCCAGTTACTAAAACTTTCTTCACTAAATCACTCCTTATCCGAGTTGGTTATAAAATATAAGTAATACATAAAATTACTATCCCTACAATTATACCATAAATTGTGGAATCTTTTGTCAATGATGATTTAATTTCATTAAATAATTCAAAAAATGTAATATAAATAAGCATTCCAAAAGTTAAAGATATTAAAATACTAATTATATTTTCATTAAGCGAGCCAAATGCTATCATTAAAAGTGCCCCGATAAGAGAACTTAAACATAAAATCGTTATTAAAATGATACTCTTTTTATCTTTTTTTAAAGATGAGCCTATTTGAAAACCTAAAGGAATATTATGTAAGGAAATACTTACCATCATTAATAAGCCACTTTTTACTTCATTTAAAGTAACACTATATAAAGATGCGCCTTCGATCATATTATGAATTGCTAAGGCAATTATAGTAATAATACCAATATGATTTAAATGATTATTATGGTCTACTTTATCACAATTTTCTGTATGTTCATGATGATGATGGGGAATCAGTTTATCTAAAATAATTAAAATAAGAAATCCAATAAGGGCCGGGATTAATAATTTATAATTATTCATTTCTATAATTTCAGGGATTAAATCTAAACATAATAAACCAAGCATTACAATAAATGCTAAAGCAGTTGTAAAATTTGTTAATTTCTCTTTATTTTTTGCATTTTTTAAAATTAAAATACCAATTAAAAAGAATAAACCAATTAAAATAGTAAGAATAATTCCTATATACATATTAAATCACCAACTAAATTCTATCACTAAAAATACTTCTTGAAAAGATTGAAGTATAATATATATAATGGCGTTCTTGGAGAGAATCGAACTCTCGGCCTTACGCGTCGGAGGCGTACGCTCTATCCAACTGAGCTACAAGAACACCATAATTATATCATGCAAGAAAAAAGTAAGCAAATGCTTACCTAAAATAAATTTATAATATCTTTAACTGTTATAAGTAAGATTAAAATCATTAAAAGAATAAATCCAATTGTGTGACACCAATTTTCAAATTTTTGATTTACTGGACTTCCTTTTAGTTTTTCGATAATTAGGAAGAATATTCTACCACCATCAAATGCTGGAAAAGGAAGAATATTAATTAAACCGACATTAATTGATAAATAAGAAAGTAAATAAACAACAGAATAAATTCCATAATTAATACTTTGACCTACTACTGTATATATACCAACTGGTCCTGATAAAGCATTTAGAGAAATTTTACCTGTAACTAGCCCTACTATTGTTAACCACATTGAAACAATTGTTGTCCAAAATTTTTCCAAAGAATATTTTATTTTATTCCATAAACCAAAAGTTTCTTCTTGATTAATATTTATACCAAATAATCTTGTTTCATTTCCTTCTTCATCTTTAGTTATTTGTGGTGTTATTTTATAATTTTCTTCACTTCCATCAGTATGTCTTATTCGAAATTCATAATAATCATTGTCATTTTCATAATAAAGAAGTATTTGGGCTTCGTCCCAAGTATTAACTTTATGATTATTAATGGCAATTATTACATCATCTTTAACAATACCGGCTTCAGCCATTGGAGTACCTTCCATAACCGATGCTACTTTTGGAGTTAATGAATAACTTCCATAAAATAAAGATAATGTAAATAATAAAACTATTGCAAGAATAAAATTATTTAATACACCCGCAGCCATAACAATTATTCTTTGCCAAATCGGCTTATTACATAAAAATCTATCTTTAGGAATTTTGTTATCATCTTCATAAACTTCACCGGCCATTGCGACAAAGCCCCCAATAGGTAAGGCTCTAATATTATAAGTAATTCCATCTTTTTTACTCTTCTTACTATAAATAACTGGTCCCATACCAATAGAAAATTCATAAATGAAAACACCGAATTTTCTTGCCCATAGAAAATGTCCTAGTTCATGAACTAAAACAATTATTCCTAAAATAAAGATAAATACTAATAATGTTAAAAACCACATGTTGTCATCTCCTTTATATTAACCATATTAATATTACATATGTAAATACTACAAATGTTAAACTATCAAGACGGTCTAATACACCGCCATGTCCAGGCATAATATTCGAAAAATCCTTAATACCATTTTCTCTTTTCATTTTACTATAAACTAAATCTCCTAATTGACCAGCAATAGATAAAATAATTGAGACAAGAAGAACTTTAATATTAAAATCCCCAAATAAATTAGTATAAATAATAACACCAACGATACTACCACCAATTAACCCAGCAATAGCACCTTCCCAAGATTTCTTTGGACTAATTTTTGGACACATTTTATGTTTACCAATTAATATACCAATTGCATAAGCAAAAGTATCTGTAAATATTGTTATACCAATTAAATATATTAAAAGCATAACATTAATACTACGTAATGAAATTAAAAGGTTAAAGAATATTCCAATTAAAAATGTTACTCCTAATAAATAATATGCATCTTTTGTAGTATACTTATCATTTTTATAAAAAATACTAGGAAGTAAAATAAGAACAATTGGCAATAATAACCTAGGATAAGTCATTACTAAACTTAATGAACTTAAGTTATAATCCCCTAATATTAAGTATATTAATGATACTAACCCACATATTTTTACTACATTAGGTATTTCTTGATGTGATTTTTTTAAATCAATTACTTCTTTATAAGCAAGTACTCCTAATATACCAACAGCAATTGCAAATGGATATCCTCCAAAATAAATTAATGGTATTAATATTGCTATTACAACAGCAGCACTTATAATTCTAACTTTCATACATCCTCCATCTAATTCTATTCTAATAAAAGTATACTATTAATTAATAAGAAGTACAAGAAAAAAGTGTTTATTATATATTAAAAAACTTGTTCAGTTAATACATATGGAAAATATCTAGCATCTCCATGGACTATTTATTTTTTTTAACTTGAAATCACAATTTTTTCTCAAGTTATTATTTCTTCTATTATCAATTTTTTCATTCATTAGAACTTAAGTTCTAAAATGCACATGCTCTCAACATGTTCACTCCAAGAAAACATATCCAGTAATTTACAAGTTTTAATATCATACAAAGGCAAAATTTTCTTTAAATCTCTTGCAAGTGTTAATGGATTACATGATACATAAATAATTTTTTTTGGTTTTACCAGCATTATTTTTTCTAATACTTCATCTTTTACACCACTTCTTGGTGGGTCTAAGATAATTAAATCGTATTCATCAGTAATTTTATCTAATATATCTAAAGTATCACTACATATAAAATCAATATTATTTTGATTATTTAAACATTTATTAACAAAAGCATCTTTAATTGCATTACTTATTACTTCAACTCCTAAGGCTTTTTCTTTATTTGCTACTATTGCAAGAGTCCCTACTCCACAATATAAATCTAAAACGTTCTTATTATCTTTACTATATTTATTAATTTCTTTAAATAATTCTAAACAAATATAAGGATTAACTTGAAAAAATGCATTATAACTAACTTTAAATAGATAATTACCTATCTTATCAATAAAAAAATCATCACCATAAATACATTTATCATTATAAATAATTCCTACTATTTTGTATTTATTTAATAAACTATTAATACTTCCTAACTCATCTTTACTATTAATGATAATTAATACTTCATCTTTATAATTAACTCTAATTTTAATTTCCCCATCACAAATATTTAGTACATCTATATCTTTAATAATTTCATTTATTACCTTATTACATAAATAACAATAATCTATTTTTACTAAATCATGCGTTTCACTTTGATAAAATCCTACTTCCCTATTCTTAATTTTTAATGTTACTTTATTACGATAATTTAAATTCGGATTACTTTTAATAATATCTTTAATTTCAAAATTTATATTATTATTTTTAAATATTTCATTTACTTTTAATAACTTATAATCTAGTGTTTCACTTAGTGAGATATGCATTAAATCACAACCACCACACATTAAAAAGTAAGGACACAATACTTCTTTCCTTAATTTAGAAGGTCTAATAATTTTTTTAAGTCTTCCTTCTTGGTAAGTTTTCTTACTCTTAATAATTGCTATTTCCACAATATCTCCGGGAGCAGTTTTAGGTATAAAAACAATTTTTTTATCATTATAACCAATACCTCGACCGAGATTATCAAATTTTACAACTTCTATTTCCATAGTTATAAATATATCATAATTTTTTTATTTAATAAACAATTAATATCTTCATGCATTAAATTGGTAAACTTTGGCAATATTATAAATAGTGATGCATATGAAAGAAACCTTAAAAAGAATACAATTAGAATTTAGTGATGTTCCTGATTTGAAAATAAAAGAAATAAAAATTAATTTAATAAAAAGTATTTATGTTATATTTATTGAAACAGTATGTGATAGTGATAAAATAAATGAATATATTACTAAAAATTTGACTCATTATAATAAAAAAAATAATTTATTTAGTAATTTACCTGGACCAAATACGGTATTTATTAAAAATGATGATGAAATTGAATTTTATTTAACTAATGGATTTGCCATTATTTTAAGTGATAAATATACTATTGCAATTGAAGTAAAGGGTTCTTTAAATAGAAGTATTAATACATCAACAAGAGAGCCATCATTATTAGGGCCAGAAGATGCTTTTAATGAAAATATTCAAACTAATATTGGCCTTATAAAAAGAAGAATTAAATCAAATACTTTTAAAAGTGAAGAATTAATTATGGGAAGAATTTCCAAAACTAAACTTACAATAAATTATTTAGAAGATGTTGCATCTTTAGATGATGTAAAAAAACTAAAAGATAAATTAGCAAAAATTGATATAGATGGAATTATTGATATTGGGACAATTATTAATTTTATTGATAGAGAAAATAAAAGTATATTTCCAACGATTAAAAAAACAGAAAGACCTGACTTAGCATCGCTTGCAATTTTAGAAGGCAAAATAGTAATATTATTAGATACTTCTCCTTTTGCTATTATAATTCCTTCCTTTTTAATAGATTTTATTAATCCCATTAGTGATAATTATGTTAAAAGTATCAATGTGGCTTTTTTAAAAGTTCTTCGGGCTGTATGCTTTATTTTATCAATGATTACTCCCGCTTTATTTATTTCCATCATCAATTATAATCAAGAAACAATACCAAAAAGTCTTCTTATAAATTTTAGTACCCAAAGAGCAGGTGTTCCCTTTCCTGCCATTGTTGAACTTTTAATCTTACTCTTAATTTGTGATATATTAAGAGAAACTGATTTAAGGTTCCCCTCTAATTTTGGCTCAACTATTTCGATACTTGGTGCTTTAATTATTGGCGATGCTGCGGTTAATGCTGGTATTGTATCTCCCATCATGATTATTATTACTGCTCTAACTTTAATATCAAGCCTCATATTTACCGAATTAGAAATTAATAATGCCCTAAGAACTTATCGCTACCTATTTTTATTCTTTGCTACCACTCTAGGTTTATATGGAATATTTTTATGTAGCATGTTATTTTTAACCAATGTTATTTCAATTAAATCTTTAAATTCCCCTTACTTTGCTCCCATTGCCCCTTTTAATAAAGATTATTTTTTCAAAACTTTTTTAAAAAAACAAGATAAAAATAATACGAAAAGAAGTTCTTTAATTACTAATAAAAATATGACAAGGGGGAAAAACTTATGAAAAAAATAATTATACTTTTTTTAGCAATTTTTACTTTAACTGGTTGTTATGATAATGTGGAGTTAAATAATTTAGCAATTATTTCAGGAATTGGCATAGATTATGAAAATGATGAATTCATTGTAACTTATGAAATACTTAATGATACAAAAACTGAAGAAGATAGCACTATGTTAAGTTATATTGTAAAAGGAACTGGGAAATCAATTAGTGAATCTTTTACTGATGCTAATTATAAAATTGGCAAAAAAGCCTACTTTGCACATTTACAAATAGTTTTACTCGGACAAAATTTAATTGAAAATAATTTTGCTGATATAATTGACTATCTAATTCGCGATATTAAAATAAATGATGAATTTTATCTAATTGGAACAAATGATAAGCCTAGTAATATACTAAGGCACAATAGTAAAAATAATCCAGTTGTAAGTGATGTCATTAATAACTTAATAGAAAATGGTAAATACAATAATAATATTTCTACTAATGAAACTTTTAAAGATACTTTAAATAAACTAGTTAGTAAAAAACAAGATATTATTTTAAATACAGTTAGTATTATTGATAATGAAATTGGTTTTTCTGATTCAATTTTATTTCATAATTACTTTTATCATAACGCTTTAGATAAAAATAACACTACTTTATATAACTTACTAACTAAAACATCTATTAATACAAATTTAGAAAAAGAATACAGTGATGGTTTAGTAGTAATAAGTATTAATAATTCTAAAACTGATTTAAATATTACTAGTGATAAAATTACTATAAATTTAAAAGCAGAAGGTAAAGTCGCCCTAAATAATCCTTCCCTTAATTTAAAAGATGCTAAAACTTATGAAATGTTAAATAAAGATTTTGCTAATATTTTAGAGGAAGATATAGCTAATTTAATTAGAATTTTACAAAAAAATAAAAGTGATATTTTAGGACTTCAAAATATTTATTATAAAAATACAAGACAAGATAATCATGATTTATGGGTTCATGCTAATATAGAAGTTACAATAGATTTAAAAATAAATACAAAAGGATTTATATTTGAGGTGGAAAATGAAAAACAAGATTAATTATTTTTTAGCCAGATCTTCTATGTTTGGAATTGGTAGTTTTCTAATATTTCGTAATTGTGGTGCTGATGCTTGGTTACCTATCATTTTAGGAACACTTCTTGGTATAATAATTATTTATATTTATAGTAAATTAAAAGAATTACTTCGTGGTAAAACTTTAAAAGATGCCTTAAAGAACACATTAATTGGGAAAATATACTTATTTATCTTCATCTTATTTTATCTATATCTAATGACTATTATTCTTTCTTTAATTCCTCTTTTTGTAAATAGTTTTTATCTATTAGATACACCAAAAATAATTATAAATATTCCCTTTTTATTAATAACTTTATATATTACTTTTAAAGGTAAATTTGTTTTAGAAAATTTAAGTAATCTATTATGTGTATTTAGTATTGCTATAATTATCTTCTTTGCATTCCTACTTACTAAATATTTTAATATAGAAGAATTATTCCCAATACTTACTACTAATACTAAAAATATTATTTTAACTTCTTTAATCTATGCTGCAATTACCAGTATTCCTTTAATTCTTACCATAGATTACCATAATGATTTAAAAGATAATATTAAAAATTATTTACTTGCAGCATCATCTATAATTTTAATTGGTTTATGTACTACTCTTGCTTTAGGAAGAAACTTAATAAGAGTATATAGTTTTCCTGAATATGCTGTTTTAAAACAAATAAAATACCTTAATTTTATTGAAAACATTGAAAATATATCTTCATTTATTTGGTATTTTGATTTATTTATTACTTTATCTACCACTACAACTAATTTAAAAAATATTTTACCAAAGAAATATAATTCTCTAACATTTATAATTATATCTTTAATTATTTTAATAATATCTTCTTATTTAATCGGTGGTAATTATATTTATATCTTACATTTATTTTATAATTACTCTCTTGTATTATTTATATTCTTTATTATTTTCATTACTTTAATAATTTACTTAAAAATAAAAAATAAGAATACCAATTAAGATATTCTTATTTTTAAATCCATTTACTTATATATATTTTTCTAGTAGTATATTCTTCATAATCACTAAATATTTTAATAATTATATCAACCATATTTTTAATTATATTATTATCTTTTTTAACTCTTACTGTAAGTATTTCTCTTTTTAAATTACTACGAAATAAATAATCTTCTATATAATTACTTAATACTTTATCTAAATTAATTAATCTTTTTAATTCTTCTTCGTTATTAAAATCGGTTTGAAAAATGCAACTTTTATAAATACTTACTAATTTCATACTAATAATATCATCTTCTTGAAAATTAAAATTGATGATATGGTAATAATTAGGACAATATTTTAAAAATTCTTTCTTCATGCAACCACTCTCTATTAAAATAATACTACATAATGGATTAGTGGTCAAGAAAAATACGAACAAAAAAATAACTACTCTGATAAAATAGTTATTTCTAGTTTAATAACTCCTCACATCATTTAAAATTACTCTCCATAATTTTAAATATTAGCTAAATATTATCAGTATTTAGTGTGATTCGCTTATCTTTTGAGTTTTCTTTCTCATATAACAATTGTCTTTGTCTAGCGCAGATAAGATTATTACTTAAAATAATTTATTTTACTTAATAAATATAACTTCACACATATTAACATTATTATTTTTTAGATAATAACTTCTAAATATGGCTACTATGCTATATTTATTCTACTAGACAATTTTATTGTACTCTATAATAAAAAATTTGTCAATGACTAACCATCAATTTAAAGTATTAATTGTAATGCTACCGATGCCACCATCAATGTCTATTCTATTATTACCATTTCCATAATGGTAATTATTACTAACACTTTCATTATTTATTTTAATACTACCTATTCCCTTATCAATCATAAAATAATAATTATCTATACTATCACTTAAATTTAATATTACTTCCCCTACTCCAGCATCTATTTTATTATTACCAAGTAATTGAGTATTAATTTCCGTTTTACCAGCACCAAGATCTAAATCTAAATTGTTAAGGACACTAGAGTTTATAATAACAGAGCCTGCTCCTGTATCAATATCAGTTTTATTATTTACTACTAGATTATCAATATTGATACTTCCTGCTCCTAAATCAAGTTCTAATATATCAGTTTTTAATTTATTAATGTTTAAATTTCCACTGCCACTTTCAATGTCTACTTCTCTAAAAATCATACTATCAGGAATATATATAGTAACTTCATTACCAATATTATTAAACCAACCTGTTTCTTTAATTTCTAATTTTCCTCTACTATCATTAATTTTTATATTTTTAGAATTTGTTTCAATAGAAAATTTACTACTACTTTCAATATTTAACTTAGAAGTAGATAGTTCAATATCAATTTTCTCTATGTTATTACTAATATTTGTTTCATATGACTCCTTAGAATTAACAGGATAACTATAGTTAAATATATTTGCTAAAATAAATAAAAGAGAAGATACAATACTAACAATTAAGAATATGGCAAGAGCAATAGCGCCGTATTTAATTATCTTTTGACTTTCGTTCATTTATTGTCACACCTCCAAATAAACTTAATGTTTTAATATAAATTATTTTTTTACTATCTTTAGTTTCGTAATTATTAGTAACTACTCCAAAAACTGAAGTACTTTCAACAATTACTTGATAATTTGGAGGAACAATAATTTCAACACTGCCAAAAATTGCACTAGCATTAATAACGGATTCACTTTTTATTGTAGTATTTGTTAAATCACATTTAACTCCGCCAAAAACGGCATCAATATTCGCCCCATTAAAATTTTTAGGAAATTTATCTATTACTTGATAAGAAAAAGTAGCACAATATTCTTCACTATTTTTAACATCAGGACCTTTTATTTTTGTTAGGTTATTTTTAAATATTATAGATACTCCAATTGCTACTAAAATTATTGGAAATATTAATTTCAAAATTAGATTATAATCAAGAATATTTTGGGCACATAATAATAGTAAAATACCAATTACAAGAAACGTAATACTAGTAATTCTTTCTTTTTTATTAAATAAATTAATAAAGGAAGGAATTATAATAAATAATGTCCACCAACCAGAAAAGAAAATCGTAATATTAGTTATACCCATAGAATTTAAACCAATAATTACCCCCAATAAGATAAAGACTAACCCCCATAATAAATTTTTTGTTTTTTCCATTTTACTCACCAAGTTTATTATAAAATAAATTGTTACATAATGCTAGTTAAAAATATATCTAATAAAAATAAACTACTAATAAGGCTTAAACAAATTTTTATATTTCTTCTATTTACTTTGCTTAATAACTTATCTATTAAAGGAAAAATTAAATAAGTTAAAACTAAACTACCAACACCAAAACAAAAGGCACTTAAAAAACACACAAAACCATTTATATTTAAAAAACAACCTGTATAATCCCATAAACGCATTTTAAATACTTTAAGTAATATTAAACCACTTAAATATTCTAAAATACCTGTTAAGAAAAAAGATAAAATAAATATTTTAAAGGGATTATTTTTATACTTATATAAAAAATAAATAATAACTCCCCCTACTCCATAAATTGGCAGCCAAGGCCCAAATAAAAAACCATGACTATACAATTTATTTTCATAAATATAAGTTATTATCAGTTCATATATATAGCCAATTATTGATGTAATATAAAATATAGTTGCTAGTTTTATTAACTTTTTTTCTTCCATAATTATCACATTATTATTGTTTTACTTACTTTACTTTTTATAATACCAATATTTGTCAGAGTTAAATAAAGTATTTTACTAATACTATAATTAGAAAGGTGATATTATGAAAAGTGAAAAAAATATGGCGCCAGAAATATTAACTGGAAAAGATTTAGATTATTTAAAAGATATTTTTGGTTGGAATTATACTCTTTATAAATTAGGTATTAATTCTATAGAATGTGTAGAAGATGAAGAAATAAAAGTGTTTTATGAAGATTGCACTGATTTTTTCTATGAAAATATGAAAGAAATAATCAATATAATAAAGGAGGAAGAAAATGAATAATATAAATAATAAGAAAACAGAAGTTCCTTGTGGAAAATGTTTGAATGATAAAGATTATATAACTATTCTTTTAACTCTTTTAAAAGATATGGAAAAGAATATGACTGTAGCATTAACTGAAGCCTCTAATGAAAAATTATATAAGCATTATAAAAAAATGTTTGATAGTTATGCAGAACTTCAAAGAAGTTGTTATGAAATAAGTTTTAAAAATGGTTGGTACAAATTAGAAGAAGCACCAAAAACAAAAGTAACAAATCTTTCTAAAATGCTTAATAATGAATTAGAAAATCTAAAATAAAATATAAAAAAATTTAGCCAATATTAGACTAAATTTTTTTGTTTTAATAATCAATATCTTCTAAAAGAGTATCAACTGATTCTTTATAATCATTAGTTGTTGCAATAAACATTAAAGAATTTTTAACTCTCGAAATTACTATGTATTCATTTTCAGATTGAGCAACTATTTTACTAAATACAGCCCCAGTCGTTTCTTCATTAGAAGAGGTACTTGTTATATAATCAGATATACTATCTTTATATTTTTTATAAACTTTTTTTGCTTCAATATCATCTTCAAATTCATAATACTCTATTTTATATGGAACATCTTCTTTAGTTGCTACTACATAAGTATTTGATTCATATAAAGCCTCTTCTGTATCACTTATTGTATATCCTAAGGCGCCAAAATAATCTTTAAATTCTTCTGTGTCTAATAAATTATAAAAAACACAACCTGTTGTAATTGAAACAATTACTATAATTAATATTCCTAATAACACACTTTTATTTTTCATTTTATTCATCTCCATACTTTTCTTGAAATAATTTCATTACTTTATTAAATTCTTCTTCATTATCTAAATTAATTAAATATTCTTTATCTTCTTCTTTAATGACTTTTCTAATAACAATATCTTTAGTATCTTCTACTCTTGCTAAAATTAAATATTTATTTTCCAAATCATTTAAAGCCGATATAACCATATATTCATTATTATCTTCTAAGGTCAAAACATTTACTTCAATTTCTTCCATAATCTTCTCCTTGTTCTTTAACTAAATTTTCTAATCTATTACCATACATTTCATTATATCTACTCTTTTGCTCTCTATATAGGTCAATTAATTTATCAATACGTTTTTGTGATTCTGTACTAAGAAGATTATAAGTAACATTTCCTTCACCTCTTGCTAATTTATACTCCCCTATATCAGATAACAATTCATTATATAAATCATCTTGAGAAGAAATTAACCCTAAATTTAATAAATATTCTAAAAAGACATCAACATCTTTTATTCTTGTATATACATTTTGTAAATTATCATTATTACTTAATTGATTTTTTAATTCTCGTAATAAATCATCTATATTTTCTAACCTATTTTGCATATCAAAATAAATATCACAAAGAGTTATATCAAATAAAGATGGATCTTGTTCACATATTTTTATAATGTCATTTGCTATATTGTGAAAGTCATAAGCAACAATAGGAAATCCTTCAGCATCTAATCCCGCCATATACTTATTTTGTTGTAAAATACTTCTTTTATGCTCATAATCTTCTTCACCAATATTAGACGCTAACATACCTAAGTTATCACTAACATCATTTTCTAACATTGCATCTTGAATAGTATTTTTGATATGAATACTACCAGATATAATTAACACTCCTGCTAAAGCAAACGCAAATGGTTTAGTTAAATTCTTTCTTTTCTTTGTTTTTAATGGTGTCTTTGGTGCCTTTTCTATACTTCTTTTTTTAGTATTATTTATAAGAGCATTTAATTGTTCTTCAGACATATTTTCGGCATAATGCGCCATTCTTTCTTTTACTAACAACAATTTTATTGTTTTATTCACTTTACCATTTAATATTTCTTCTTCACTATACTTATACTCTTCAACTAATTTTTTTACAATTTCTTTCATTTCTAATACATCAGCATCTAAAGATAATCTTACTATTAACTCACTAGCAATATTTCGATATTTACTATTTAAGTTAACAATATTTAATAATTTGTCATCTAATTCCAATTTATAATCACCCAATTTCTCAAACCACTATAAATATACTAATTAATCGGATTATTGTCAATTCTGTATAAGTTACTTGACTAATTATTGACTACTCAAATTTTATTTTTTTCATAAATAATTTACTAATTAAATAAGAAATTAATAACATAATTACTATTACTATCATAATCTTAGGATTTTTTAAACTTTCTATTAAACTTGTACCAATAAAACCCCAAAAAAAGACAATAAATATCTTACCAATAAAAATAGCATAAGCAAATTTTTTAAAACTCATTTTTGATAAAGAAGATACAATATTAACTAAAAATGCTGGTGTAAATGGTAACGATATTAAAAGTGTCAAAGATGAAAAATTCATAGTTTCAATTTTTTGCATCAACTTATCTAAATTGTTATTTTTACGTATCTTTTTTTCAAAAAAATTTTTTAGAAGTTTTCGACATAAAAAAAAGGAAAAGAAACAACCTAAGATAGTTAGTATATAAGATAAAATAAATCCAAAGAAATAACCATAAGCAATAAAGACGATAGTTATAAAAACAAATAAAGGTAATACTGGTAAAATAGACTCAATAAATATTAAAAAACAAGCAATTATTGGTCCATATATAGTAGAATTATTAATTAAATTCATTATAAATTCATAAATATTTGTTAATATTACTTCCATAAAAAATCACATACTCATTATAATATAAGTATGTGAAAAAATCACTAATTTATAACATATGTCACATCATAACCGTAAAATGATAGAATTTGTACAGCTTTTTTACTTCTTGTTCCCTTATCACAAATAATATAATACTTTTTACTTTTATCTAAATATAAATTATGATTTAAAAGTAATTTTTCGTATTCTATATTTATACTATAAGGATTATGATGTTTATTATAATTTACTTTATTTTGAACATCAATTAAAATTCCTAAATCACTGGTGTAATCAATTTCTCTAATAGTTTTCATTCTAGTCACCATTATAATATATGGTGAATTTCTTTTAATGAAAAATTAATTTGTCTATATTTTATTCATCATCATCGGAAAAGAAATCATCAAAGAATTCATCATCAGTTATAACATTTTCATTAACTATAACACTGTCAACATCAATATTCACTTTTGGCATTTCTTTTTCTTTCGGTAATTCTTCTTTTATATCTTCATTTTTATTTTCCACTACTACTTTTGGTAAATCTTCTTTTGTAGTTGATTCAATAATTGATTCTTTTGAATCTCCAGTAATATTGATACTTTCTTGTTTTAATTTTTCTTTTTGTCTTTTTTCTTCTTCATCTAATTCTTTTAATTTTTGATCGATATCTCTCATCATTGCATCAATATCCATATTTTGAATAGCACTTCCAAACGGATTAATTGGCTCTATATTTCTTGGAGTTTCTCTACTACTCATAGAAAATGGATTAGAATCAGGACGCATTGGATTCATTCCTAAATTAGAGGGATTATTTAACATTTTTTTACTTTTTTCATCTGATACAAACTTTTTTAAATCAAATAATTCAATTGGTTCAACTTTTCTTTCTGGATAAGTTGCTTCTGGAAATTCTTCTCCCCAGTCAATTTTAAAATTCGGAGCATATTTAGTTTTAAATGGATTCATTCTTAAGCGAATAATTATTGCTTCTCCTAATTTTAATTTTTGTAAATCGCTTACAGTAATTAGAGGAGTTGATGCAGTTTTATCTTTTTCTTTTGATTTAACTTCTCCACACATTTTACTTATTTCTTCTAAGGCTTTTAATTCTGTACTAATTAAATAAATTAAATTACCACAATTTCCTTTTATAACTTGGGCAACTTCTTCCCCATAAACATCATTTAATTGAGCAAAATTTTGAATAATAAATGTAAATCTAATATCACGACTTCTTGCAGCCGATACCATACTATCAACATCTTTCAAAGGTGGCATATTAGCAAATTCATCTAAAATGAAATTTGTTCTATATTGTAATTTTCCTCCATTACTTTGTGCAACATCAATTAAAGTTTCATAACATTGCTTAATAAATATAGTCATTAAACTATGGTAAGTTTTTTTCTCATCATGAATAATCATAAACACAGCCGTTTTGCCTTTACCAATATCTCGCATATCAAAATCACTATGTGAAAGCATTTCTGATAAATTTTCTCTTGTCGAAAACATTCTAATCTTTTGTCTAAAAGTTGAAAGTAATCCACCTTTTGTATCATTTGGAGCATTAATTGTTGTACTAGCAAACATATAGGCATTAGAATCAGGACCTTTTAAATTAAAATATTCTTTAATATAATTACTAGTTGCATATCTTTCTTCCCCAACTGTACTCATATAATTAATACTATTTAAATTAACTTCTTTTTGCTTGGCATCTTGAAATAAACCTAAGGAAAGTCCAGAAAAATAATCGGCTGCTCCTTTTTCCCAGAAGTCAGAATCACTTTTATTATTAGGATCATATAAAATATTTAAAGCGACATCATCTAATAATTCAATGGCTTTATCAGCATTTCCTTCTTTATAATAAAGGTACGGAAGAGTTAAAGGATTCCAAGCATTTCCTTTTTTAGGCTCACGGAAATTTAAAATAATTACTTTATATCCACGTTCTTTTAAATTTTTAGCAGTTTTTCTATAAATTTCACCTTTAGGATCGGTAATAATCATACTTTCACCCTTCTTGGCTAATAAATTAACCATTGGAAAAACTAAATTTTCTGTTTTACCTGAACCAGTAGACCCAATTACTAAGTTATGATAACTCCCATTATCAACCCACATTTCTTTTTCATTACTGATAAGTGGTATTCCTGCTGCCTCAACTTCTTTTAAATTTGTTTGAACTCTTTCAACATTACTACTATTCTTTATTTCTTTTTCTTTTGACCATCTTGAATAACCATCACTTGGTTTATCATTAGTAACTTTAAGGCCAACACCTTTACCTTTTTGTCGTTCAAAAATATAAGAAGATACACTAGTAAAAATCATGATTAAAGCCCCGATAAATAGGCCTAGTGTAAATGGTAAATATTGTAGAGAAAATGCACTTAATGGTATTAATCCATAAAATGTTCCTGTATTAAGTAAGCAAAAAAGATTTGATACTGCAAGGGCACATAAATAAAGGAGTATTATACAATATATAACAAATAACAAAAAGTCTTTTGGTTCTATTTTAAATTTCATGAATTACCTCCTAATTCATAGATATTATACTATAAAAGTAATTAATATCAAAATTATTTTTTTATTCTTTTACTAATAATTATTATAGCACTTAAAACTACTATAAATATCATAGTTATTAACACAACTAATAGTATATCATTAGTGCTATCTACTGCATTATCATTTAAATTATTATCATTATCGACAAATTCATTATTGTCATCATTCGGCACTTCTTCTTTTTTTTCTTGATAAGAAAATGTTATTGGAGAAGTTTTATAATTATCATTATTAACATGCCAATAATAAGTATTACCTTCATTTGATGAAGCATTAGAATTTACTACTTCTAAATTATCATCTAATGTTATTTTTATTGTCATTTCATTTATATCATACATTTCAAATATTTTTAATGTTGCTCCAGTATTTAAAATATAAACTCCTCTTTCGTCATCAATTTTTAACACAGAAACTGAATGATTTATAATATTTGATTCATTAAAATTATCATAATTAAATTGATATTTTAAATTTAGATTATATAAATTATTGCTGTTTAGGCTTTTACTTAAATCATAATATTCTACACCTGGTATTTCTTCTAATGATTCAGAATAATTACCACTATTATCAAAAGCCTCAATTGGTTTGGCATAAGAATTTATAATTGAACTTTCATTAGAATTTTCAGATATAATATTTATATTTTCAATATAATCATTATCATTTGTAATGTTGAGTTCATACTCAACATTACAACCAGATAATATAAATAAAGTAGTTATTAAAAGTATAATTTTTTTCATTAATATGCTAGAACCCCATTTCTATAATTATTTTGATAAGTTTCAGCATCTATTGCATGAGATGCGATATACTCTGACATATCAACAATATAGTAATCGTTTGAATCAAAACTAACTGGAGTAATTATTGTTCCGTATTGTCCTCCTGATGCATGAGCAATATAGTAATTTCTTGCATTAGTGTCAACACCAACCACAACCGTAACATGATGGTCATTTTCTAATATATCTCCAGGTTGGGCAGTATATTCACTCATGCTATATCTTGTGCCTAAATATTGAAATTCGGCTGCTAACCTTGGCCCAATACTTATACCAGCATTGTAAAATACCCAAGGAACCCATGAAGAACAATCTGGTCCATATTTATCGTAATAATAACCACTCCAAGTATGACTGATTCTTGTTCCCCAGTCTGGATCAACACCATAATACGTTGTTGTCGTTTTTTGAATATTTGCTCCCGTTGAATTACTATAAATTTCCATATAATGTCCTCCACCTAATGTATAAGGAATTACAACATTGAAATTTTCTGCTAAATATTTAATCGGTGTAACCGCTGCAGCCACAACCGCTCCCCTAGAACCAACTCCAGCGCTCGCAACATTATTATATATCAATTCATTGAGTTCATCATACTGGCTAGATGATAGTAAATCATTAATTGGTGTGCTTAAAATCGTTGTTGGTATACTTGAAGAAGCACTAGTACTTATAGTTTGAGTCCAATTATTTGTTACATCAAATGAAGGATAAATTGATTTTAATTCTGTGTCATCATAATAATAGGCTAAAATTTCTTCAAAAGTATAACCTTGCTCGGCTAAATAAGCGGCTCCCCATTGACTCATACCATTGCCATGTGCTTCAGACCTTGTACCGGCCTTCCATGAATCTTTAATTCCAGATTGGGCATCTACCCAACTTCTTGGTATTTTTTGTGATTTTTGACAAACAATGTAATTATCTGGATCATCTTGAGGTGAATCAGTACAAAAAGCATCATATTGCGTAGATCTAATATTTCCTGTTGATTCATCTACTAATACTAACCCTCTTGTTTCATTAGCAACTTCTATTGCGGCATCACTTGGATTTCTGTATACTTGAAAACTAGTAGAACTTATAACAGTACAGTCTTCACTAATATTTGCTTCAACAAAACTTCTTGCTGCTACTGCTCCTGCTTTGGCCGCTTCATGTCTTTCTCCGCCAATAAATCCGCCAACTTCACCTTGTATAACTCCAGCAACATATTCTTCAATATCATATGTACCAGCATATTCTCCATTAGTTATAGTAATTTCGGTACATTTAGGCTCTACATATTCATAACCATATAAACCATATATTGCAGAGCCACCGCCGCCACTACCTGATCCAAATATTAAAACTAATATAAGAATAATTAAAATTAATGCCGCAATAATTATTAAAACTATTGGATTTGCAAGCAAAAAGTTTATTAATGCCTTACCTGCTGCTGATAATGCTTTACCTATTGCTTGACCGGCTTTTTTGCCAGCTTTTGCAGCGGCTGACCCAACTTTTTTTCCAGCACTTTTTGCCGCCGACTTTGCTTTTGCCTTTGCGGCATCTTTTAAAGCCTCTCCTGGATGCATTGCCCTATAAGCATTCGCCTTAGCATTTGCTAATTTATTAGAAATTGCATCTTGTCTAGCCTTCGCAACATTTACTCGATCTTTAGCTTTATCAATAATATTTTTATTTTTATATTTATTTTTTCCGTTTTCATCAATACCTACTTTTTTATTTTTAATTCTTTTCTCGAATTTAGCAGCATTTAATTTTTTATCTAATTCTTCTTGCTTACTTTTGTAATGATCTTTATTATATTTACCATTTTCATCTCTAGCATTGTTATACTCTCTTTCACCAAAACGTTCTCTTCTTTGCGGAGATTCTTGAAATTCGATACCATCACTTTGTTCATCATATAATGACTCAGGCTGTTCACTTATTTTATCATTATCTTCTTTTAGCATATCATCTAGAACTTCATTTAACTCTTCTAAATCATCAACTCCAACTTGACTAGCAATATATTTTAAGTTTTCACTATTTGTAGAACCATTACCAATATCTAACCCAGCTCTTTGCGCCTTCTCTACTATATTACTTGCATTCACGAAGATACCACCTACTTAATACATATATTTTAACATATTTAATCATTAAAAAAAAGCCAGTTAAGGCTTAATTTTAATAACCACCACCACTACCAAATGAATCTAATTCATCTTGAGTGACAACTACATTAATACGCATTCTTCTATTACCGCAAACAAATAAACCTTGGCCTTGTGGATAATATTTTATTCCTTCTTTTTCAGACTCATTTAAATCAATTAGCTGTGACAAATCATCAACGGCTTGTTTACGAAGTCCCATTATTAAGTAATAAGAAGCATTATCAAATATTGCTTTTCCATGTTGAATAATAGTTGGAGCGGCAAAATCAGTTGGCTGTTGTGTAATAATTATTGTACCAGTATTATATTTACGACTACGTCTTTGAATTTGTGCTAAAAATTCTGCTCCAAGTTCATTATGACTCGCAAGTAATACATGCGCTTCATCAACCATCATAACTGTATTTACATCTTTTTCTAAACATAATCCCCAAGCATATTTCAATATATTAAAGAATAAAGCATTTTTTATATTTTCATCACTATTCATTAATTCTTTAATATTAAATACAATAAAATCACTATTAATTTGAATTGTTGTATGTCCAGTAAAATAATATCTTAATTCTTTTACTAAAGGTCTTATTTTTAATTCTAACCTTTCCATTACATCTCTTTCATGTGTAGCATCAACCATTGATAATAGCCTTCCTCTAATGGTAGCATATACATCATCAAATGTTGGAAAATTTTCACTTCTTAATTTTGTATAGTCTGTATCATAATCAATTTGAAATCTTTTATAAGTATCTTGTACTACTTCACTAAATAAAGTTAAAACATCTTCTTCTATTGATGGATTATAATATTTCATAAAAGCCTTTAATTGTTGAATTGTTCTTGTTAAAACAGTATATCCTAAACCTTGCTCAATTTCTTCTTCATCAGCATCTACGACAATTTCAAGGGGATTAATCATTCCAAAATCTCCACCTTTACCTAAGTCTAAGAAATCTCCGCCTAATGAATTAGTCATCTCGCCAAGTTCTCCTTCAGGATCAATCGCCACAATTTTACAACCATTTCTTATATGTGTACGAAGCAATAATTTCGCTGCAGTAGATTTACCACTTCCTGATGTACCTAATAATATAAGATTAGCATTATTTCTGTTATGTTCTTTTCTTATTTGATATAAAAACTGATTAAATAGAACAACTCCACCAGAAAAATCAACACCAAGTAGACAAGATGTTCCTGGATCTTTAATACTATCAAATACAAATGGATACATAGCTGCTACAGTAATTGATGGAATTGGTGTTCCAATTCTTGCTTCAATATCTTGTTTTGGAAATATTGGAACAATACTTTTTAACACTTTTTCTTGTTCAAACATTAAAGCAACACCACTCATGCCTAATGCATTTAAGTAACTTTTTACTTCCATTCTCTTTATTTCTAATTCTTCTTTACTATCAGCAGTAATCATTAAATGCATTTGAAAATCAAATATTCTTGCTTGAGTAGCAGCAAGCATACTAACAAATTGTTCTAAAGATTCATAGTCTTGACGAATTTTTTCTTGCATCGTTTGATCTTTTTCTGATTGATATCTCGCTTTTAAATCACCAATTTCTTTATTAATCATTTTTTGTAAAACACTAAATTGAATTGGTATATGCTTTACAACTACTTTAACCCCAGATATATTTGTTATATCTGATAGGTAACCAACATAAATATTTTTAGGGAAAGTAACAATAGTCATAATAGTTGAATACTTACCACCAATTCGAAATTCGGTTGGCTTAAATTCCATTCCTTTCGGAGCAATTGCATTCTTATTCATTAACTCATCACCGTCCCAAAATTAATTTGTTCGCCACCATTTAACAAATTATCTAAAATTATTCTTAAATCGGCATTAGATGTTTGTGTAGATTGTAACCCACAATTTGCAAGGCCACTAATTAAATTATGTAATTTTTTTTGTAATACTTCTAATTTCTTTTCTTGGAAAATCAAATAATATTCTGTGTCAACTACGTTATATTCAATACTCATAAATTGATTAGCCTTATTAATATCTTGAAGTATCAATTTTCTAATATTATTATCTGGAGTATTATTGTATAATTGTTGAAGTTCTGCCAAATACAAATTAATATCCACTGGACGATCTGCAATAATTAGCCAAAACTCATAATCAATAGTATTATAAAAATTTCTTAAATTATAAACCATTGAATCTTGGGCAGTTTGATCCATTATGAAAATGTTTTTGGGATGCACTTTTACTCCCGTTACATAGTAACCACTTTCAAGTTGAATCATTCCATTCATTATTTGTTTTACTGGCAACCATGAATCTGTATATTTACTCTTTACTACTTCTTGTGTTGAATCCTTCATATATACACCATCCTCTCCAATAATATTGCCTTCTATTAGTGTAAAAATTAAATATGTTAGTAAGTAATTGTAATACATTATGATAATGTGGTACCGGCATTACTAAAAATGCAGATATAATTGCTGGCATCATTACCAATAACAATATTGTTAAACTTAATGTACTAACTATTAATAACATTACTAATGAAAATGCACAACCAACAATAAATATAATTAAATCTGTCGGTGTAAAGAAACCAAGTATTAGCTGTGATTTTTTAGTATTTGCTGGTATTAAATAATTATTCATACCCTTTTATTCCTCCTTCTATATTATTATTTTTTATCACCTTTAGCAGCATTTTCTTTATTCATTTCCGCAATTTTAATATCCGCTTGTCCTTGAGCTACCTTTGCCGCATCTTTTAATTTAGTCTTATTATGTGAAAATGAAGCTGATGTTAATGGTGTACCATCCATAATGTCTTGTAAAGCGTTATTTCCAAACTCACCCATAATATCTTGTACTACTTTAGTATTAGCGTTTTCCAATATTGTAGCTTTCAATGCTTCAGCATTAACTAGACTATCTTTAAGCGCCGCTTGACCTTTGGCGGTTAAAGCAGCATAAGCACCTTTACTTCCTTCTAATGATATATCAATTAATTCATCTCTTACAAGGTCTCTTACATGAGTATATGTTCCTTCTACGGCACTCAATTGCGCCGCACTAATTTTACCCATATTAAAATCAGCTCTTGCTTTAGCTAAATTTTGGGCTGCGGTATCAAAAGCCGCGTAGTTTGTTAATGCAAAACCATTTTTCAAAAAGACAGAATTACCATCTTTTAATTGTTCTTTTTCTAAAATTTGCTCTATTCCATCACTAAAAGCGCTATATCTTGATGCTAATTTTCCCATACTATTACTTT